>JAPSIC010000054.1 GCA_031179165.1 Brevibacterium sp. | reverse complement strand
CGAAGCTGCGGCGCGCGGGACTCGACTACCATGACCTGGCCAACGTCACCGTGCACGCGAGCATCGCCGACCTCTGGCAGAGCCTCGGGCAGCGGAGGGTGATCGCCTTCAGCACCCATGCGGAGTCTTCCTTCGCCGAGGTGGACTACCGGGACGGTGATGTCCTCCTGTTCGGTCAGGAGTCGACGGGCCTGCCCACCGAGGTCATCGCCGATGAGCACGTGACGATGAGCGTGCGGATCCCGATGCTGCCGTCGCGGCGCTCGCTCAATCTCGCCAACTCCGCATCGATCGCCCTCTACGAGGCGTGGCGCCAGCACGGCTACGCGGGCGCCTGACCGCACGTCGGCCGGCACCTCACCGAGGGCCGAATCGACGTAGACTCGTCGTCGTCAAGTAACTGTGAAAGGACTGCCATGACCGCCAAAGTGCTCACCATCGCCGGCTCCGACGTCTCCGGCGGAGCCGGGCTCGAAGCCGATCTCAAGATGTTCGAGGAATACGGAGCCTTCGGCACCGCCGTCGTCACCTGCATCGTCACCTTCGATCCGGCCGCGAACTACAATCACGTGCTCGAGTTCATCGACCCCGAGGTCGTCAACCGGCAGCTCGAGTCGGCATTGTCGGTGCATGAGTTCACGGCGATCAAATCGGGGATGCTCGGATCCGTGGACTCGGCGCTTGTGCTGGCCCGGGAGCTGCGGACCAATGAACTCCCCTATGTCTTCGATCCGGTCCTCGTCTGCAAGGGCGCCGGCACGATGGTCGACCTCAAGGACCTGTTCGTCGACAACCTCGTCCCCCTGGCCACCGTCATCACCCCGAACCTCGAGGAGGCCGCGACCCTGGCCGGCCTCGACCCGATCGACTCCGTCGAGGGCATGATCGAGGCGGCGAAGATCATCCACGCCCAGGGCGCGAAGAACGTCGTCGTCAAGGGCGGCGCCCGCCTCGCTGGTGACGACGCCATCGACATCCTCTTCGACGGTGAGACCGTGACGACGCTGCACTCGCGCAAGGTCCACGAGAAGCTCGTCAACGGCGCCGGCTGCTCCTTCGCCTCGTCGATCGCCGCGGGCATCGCGACCGGGATGAGCATCCGGGAGGCCGTCATCGCCGCCAAGGAGCAGGTCGCCCACGGCATCGCCACGTGCCTCGACAACGCCACCGGGGTGGCGTCCCTGTTCCACCCCGCCGCGCGCACCCACCCCTCGTCCGAGGTGGTCGTCACCGTCGACGAGCCGCTGACGATCACCCGCTGATCGCACCGGACCTGATCGTCACCCAGCAGGCCGATCCGGGCCGGGCGCCGATCAGGTCCGAACAGACGAGAACTGCCCCGCACAGTGCGGGGCAGTTCTCGTCTGGAGCAGGAGGGCGGCTGGCAGCCGCGGTGGGATCAGCGCTTGCCGAAGCCCTTGTAGCGGTCCTTGAACTTCTCGACGCGGCCGGCCGAGTCGAGGATGCGCTGCTTTCCGGTGTAGAAAGGATGCGAGGCGCTCGAGATCTCGACGTCGATCACCGGGTAGGTGTTGCCGTCTTCCCATTCGATCGTCTTGTCGCTCTTCGCGGTCGAGCGCGTGAGGAACTTGGTGCCGGACGCGAGGTCGTTGAACACGATCGGCGCGTATTCCGGGTGGATGTCCTTTTTCATATGCTTACCTTTGCTGAATCCGCTCAGGCGCCTGGTATGGGTCGACCCATCCGCCAGTGCCCGAATTCGTCTGCTGGAAACGTTCCGCGCCGTAGGAACCGGACGCGAACCGACAGCCCAGTCTATCCGATGGACCGCCCCGGAAGCGATTCTGCTCTCTGCTCCTAGACTGTGGTCATGGACACAAAGGACATGACCACGAAGGACAGACTCTCGACCCACTTCACGCTGCGTCCCGCAGCCGATGCCCCGGAGCTGATGTCCCCGGCCACCGCACAGGCCCTGCCCGCGGTCGACGGGGACGTCGAGGTGTTCGCGATCGATCCCATCATCGCCGACACCGCCGCCCTCCTCGACGCCACGGGGCTGGGGCCGGAGACCTCGGCCAACTGCGTGCTCGTCGCGGGCAGCCGCGGCGGTGAGGAGAGGGTCGCGGCGTGTCTGGTCCTCGCCCACACCCGCGCCGACGTCAACAAGCGGGTGAAGAAGCTCCTCGACGTCCGCAAGGCCTCGTTCCTGCCGATGGACCGCGCGGTCGGGGACTCCGGGATGGAGTACGGCGGGATCGGTCCGATCGGCCTGCCCGCGCACTACCGGGTCCTCATCGACTCCCGTGTCGCCGAGGCCGGCGAGGTCATCATCGGGTCCGGGATCCGCGGCTCGAAGCTCATCCTGCGCGGCGCGGCCCTGGCCTCGCTGCCCGGCGCCGAGGTGGTCGACGGGCTCGCCACCGAGATCGGCTGAGCGGGTGAGCCCTGCCCTCAGTTGAAACCGGCCGACTCGAGGACGAAGTCGATCAGCGGGGCGTAGAGGTAGGGGGCGACGTCATCGTCGAGGGGAATCGTCGCCTCGATCCGGCCCTGCGCCTCGGCGACGAACAGGGCCGGATCGTTGCAGTCGGCGTAGCCGAAGGTGCGCAGTCCCCTGCTCGAGGCCGCTCCGGCCCACCCGTGGTCGGCGACGACGAGGTCGGGAGCGGGTCGGCCACGGCGGTCGATGTCATCGAGGAGGGTGTGCATGGGTTCGGCGAGGTGGGTGTGCGGGGTGCCGCCGTGCAGGTGCCAGATCCAGACCCGATTGATCTCGCGGCAGTCGCCGCCGATGTCGGGCACCGGCAGGACGCTGTCCTGCCGGACGGTGCGCGCGCCGTTGGCCTCAGCGGCCGCGGCGATCGCCATGTGCACCGGCAGCATGCCGGCCGGGTGGCCGGTGGCGAAGAGGATCTGTCCGCCGGCGCGGGCGACCTCGCCCACTGCCGCCGCCAGCCTCTCGAGCGCGTCGAGGCAGCGGTCGGTGGAGATGGTGTCGACGCCGTCGCAGTAGTCGGCTTCGGGCCGCAGTCCCGCGCGGTCGACCATGAGGGCGAAGACGGATCGGTAGTCCCAGTCCCGGGTCAGCTCGACGCCGAAGTCGAACTGCCTCTCCTGGGCCAGGAACCGGTGGATGTGGGCGAGGTTGTTCTCTCGCGGGGTCGCCACCTCCCCCGTGATGCGGGCGTGTTCGAGAGCGCGGGCGAGTTGGCTGCGGTCCACTGGTCTCCTCGGTCAGGGGCGGAATCTCGGCGTTCCCATCCTCCCATAGCCGCGTCCGGCCGCTGATCAGGCCTCCGCCCTCGCGACTGGTCAGGTCTCCCGGTGACGTCCGGTGACCGTCAGGAGGACCTCCTTGGCGCTCATCCGGATCTCCTGCGGCCCCTCACCGAGGCTCAGGTCGACGTCGTCGGCGATGAGGCGACGGCCGGTCAGGTCGACTCCGAAGTACGCGAGGTTCTTCTCCCCGGCGGCCTCGAGCACCAGCCGGATCCTGTCGGGCGGGACCGCGGGAAGCCCCAGCGGTTGCGTGAAGTCGAGCCCGTGGATGACGTCGTGGCTGAGTGCTCCGATCGCACCACCGCCGGGCGGCCGCCAGTGAGTGTGGATGTTGTCGCGCAGGGATGCCAGCAGTTGTGCATCGGTGAGTGCAGCGGTGTCGGCCCGTGCCGCGCGATCGGCGAATCTGTTGAAGCGGAAACCGCTCCGAACCAGTCCGAGGAGGAACCTCGGGCCGCTCAGCCGGTAGGGCATGGTGAGGTGGGCGACGACCTCTCGCACCCGCCATCCGTCGCACAGGGACGGCGCCGCCCACTGCGCAGGGGTGAGGCCGTCGAGGAGGTCGGCCAGGCGGGCACGCTCGGCGACCGTCTCCTTGCGGATCATGTCGTCGACGGTGGGGGTCTCGTGGTCCGCGCCGCTGGGGCGCTGCTGTCTTCTGTCTTCGGTCATGCTCCTTCTACGACAGCGCCGTGCTCGACTCATCGCCCGTTCGGCGAATTTCTTCTCACAGTTCGTCCGGCCCGGGATCGATTCGGTCGGGCAGACCGAACTCCGCGAATCGCTCGGCGCTGCCGAGAAAGGTGATGAGATGGGCGATTCCGCCGTCCCGGACCTCGACGACCACGAGGGCGAAGGGACGCAGCATGCCGTCGCCGTCGGCCCGGAATTGCCCGAAGCCGGGTGAGCCGTTGATCGGCACCGGCAGGAGACGGTCGCCGACGCAGGCGTCCGAGGCGGCCAGCACGGCCAGGACCGAGTCCCGGCCGTCGAGCCACCAGGCGAACGGCGGCATGGACGACCGGGCATCGGCACGGAGCAGGCGGGTGAGAGCCTCGATGTCGTGGGCTTCGAAGGCGGTGAGGTAGTCGTGCAGGAGCCTGCGCTGGTCCGGGTCGTCGGGCGCGAACACCTCGGTGGGCTCGGGCCGGGCTTCGGCGATGCGAGCGCGGGCCCGCTGGAGGGCGCTGTTGACCGCCGGCACCGTCGTCTCGAGGATCTCGGCGGTCTCCTCGGCGCTGAAGGACAGCACCTCGCGCAGCAGGAGCACCGCCCGCTGCCGGGGTGCCAGCCGTTGGAGGGCGGCGATGAACGCCAGGCGCACGGTCTGGCGCTGGTCGGCGATCTCGGCAGGGTCGGTGGCGGTGATGATGCGGGCGTCCGGAATCGGTTCGACGAACCGGTCCGCGGGCAGCGGTGCCCCGAGATCCGCAGAGGTCGCGCTCGTCCGGGCGGGTCCGAGGTGGATCGCCAGCTCCCGGCGGCGGGCGCTGCGCACCAGATCCACGCAGACGTTCGTCGCGATCCGGTGCACCCAGGTCGAGAGGCTGGCGCGGGAGGAGTCGAAGCGGTCGAGTGCCCGGTGGGCGCGGATGATCGTCTCCTGCACGGCGTCGTCGGCATCGGCTGCGCTGCCGAGCATCCGATAGCAGTAGCCGGTCAGTCTCCCCCGCAGCGCCTCCAGATCGTCGACGGTCGGTGCGGTGGGGTCGGCGGTGTCCACGTCGTCATTCTCGCACCCGGTGTCCCGTTCGACCACCCCGCGCTGAACTCGTCCTTGACTGCGTCGACCTTCACTCCGCCGTCGTGATCATGCCGATGGTGAGATCTGCGTCAGTGGGCGGCGGGAGCACTCCCCGGCTGCAGGGCGAAGCAGGTGACCGCCGAGGCGGCGGCGACGTTGAGGGAGTCGACTCCCCCGCTCATCGGGATCATCACCGTCGAATCGCAGGCGGCGATCGTCGCGCGCGTGAGTCCGTCACCCTCGGTGCCGAGGACGATGGCGCAGCGGTCGGGGGCGGTGGCGGCGAACTCCTGGATGGACACGGAGTCCTCGTCGAGGGCGAGGGCCGCGACGTGGAACCCCAGGGCGCGGAGGCGGTCGACGCCGGCCGGCCAGTCGTCGATCCTGGTCCATGGGACCTGGAACACGGTGCCCATCGACACCCGCACCGAGCGGCGGTAGAGGGGGTCGGCGCACCTCGGCGTCACCAGCACCGCGTCGACGCCGAAGGCGGCGGCCGACCGGAAGATGGCGCCGACGTTCGTGTGGTCGACGACGTCCTCGATGACGACGAGGCGCCGGGCGTCGGTGACCAGGCCCTCGACGGGCGCCATCACCGGTCGGTGCATCGCGGCCAGCGCCCCGCGGTGGAGGTGGAAGCCGGTCAGCGCCTCGACGGCGTCGTCGGTGCCGATGAGGATCGGGGCGTCGGTGCCGGCGAGCAGGTCGGCGAGGTCGAAGAGCCACTTCGGGCTCGTCAGGTACGAGCGGGCCACGAGCCCGGCGGCGTGGGCGCGGCGGATGATCTTCGAGGACTCCGCGATGAACAGCCCCTCGGCCGGTTCCCGCACGCTGCGCAGGGCGACGTCGGTCAGCTGCGTGTAGTCGCGCAGGTCGGGCTGGTCGCCGTCGCTGGAACCGCTGCCGGAGGACTGCCCCGCGACCGCCTCGGCGTCGAAGAAGCGGAGACGATCCGCGGCGATCCCGCGGGCGACCGCACCCGCGATCACCTGGTCTCGGGTCAGCGGCGCCTTGGCCGGAGTGTTCATCTACCTCACCGTCATTCGAGCCGTCACAGGGTTTCGAGCCGTCATTCGCGCCGTCACAGGGTGAGGATCCGCCAGATCGCGACGAGCCCGAGGACGACGATGATCGAGCGCAGGAGGACGGGTGAGAACTTCCGCCCGACCCGCGCCCCGAAGTAGCCGCCGATGAGGGAGCCCACGGCGACGCAGATGACGGCGATCCAGTTGATCCGGTCATGGCCGACGATGATGTACGTCGACGCCGAGACGGTGTTGACGACGAGGACGAGCACGTTCTTGAGGCCGTTGAGACGCTGCAGGTCGTCGGGCAGGAGGAGGCCGAGCAGGGCGATGAGGATGATGCCCTGGGCGGCGGCGAAGTAGCCGCCGTAGATCGCGGTGAGGAAGACGACGATGAGCGTGAGCGTGTAGCGTCCCGGTCCCAGCGGATCCCCGACCTCGGCGACGTGGGCCTCGATGCCGCTCTCCTGGGCTCGTCGCAGGGAGCGCTCCTTGAGGTAGCGCGACAGCGCCGGCTGCCCGACGACCATGATCAGGGCGACGACGAGGAGCACCGGCACGATCGTCTCGAAGGCGTCGGCCGGCAGATGCAGGAGCAGGTAGGCCCCGGTCAGCGAGCCGAGCACGGAGGCGGGCACGAACCCGAGGATCCGCCGCCATTGTCCGCGCAGCTCCTCCCGGTAGCCGAACGAGGAGGCGATGTTGCCGGGGATGAGCCCGACCGCATTGCTCATCGTCGCCACCACGGGCGGGACCCCGAAGGCGACGAGCGCGGGGAAGGTGATGAGGGTTCCCGAGCCGACGACGGCATTGATCCCCCCGGCACCGACGCCGGCGACGACGATCAGTGCGATCTGCCACCATTCCATCACTGCAGGTGCGATCTGGCGTGGAAGCGCGCGCCGTCGCGGCTGAGCTTGACGTCGATGTCGAAGGTCTCGGAGAGGGTCTCGGCGGTCAGGGTCTCATCGAGGGGGCCGGCCGCGACCGGGGCGCCGTCCTTGATCAGCAGGGCGTGGGTGATGCCGACGGGGATCTCCTCGACGTGGTGGGTGACCATGATGGTCGCCGGCGCCCACTTCGAGCCGAGGATCTCCGTCATCGCCGACAGCAGCTCCTCGCGGCCGCCGAGGTCGAGTCCCGAGGCCGGCTCGTCGAGGAGCAGCAGCTCCGGGTCGGTCATCAGGGCGCGGGCGATCTGGACGCGCTTGCGCTCGCCCTCGGACAGGGTGCCGAAGGTGCGCGTGGCCAGGCGCGTGATGTCGAAGGCGGCGAGCAGGTCCTTGGCCCGGTCGACGTCGGTGTCGTCGTACTGTTCGACCCAGCGCCCGGTGACGCCGTAGGCGGCGGTGAGAACGGTGTCGAGGACGGCCTCGGACATCGGGATCCGGTTCGCCAGCGCCGTCGAGGCGTAGCCGATGCGGGGCCGGAGCTCGAACACGTCGACGCGGCCCAGCCGCTCCTCGAGGATCCCGACCGATCCCGACGTCGGATGCATCCGCCCGGCCGCCAGCTCCAGCAGCGTCGTCTTGCCGGCGCCGTTGGGGCCGAGGACGACCCAATGCTGGCCTTCGGAGACGGTCAGGGAGAAGTCTCGGAGGAGGAAATTCTCTCCACGGCGCACGGACACGGAATCCAAAGTCAGGACATCACTCATGTCTCCACACTCTATCGCAGGCGCACCGGGCGATTCACCGGGGGCGCGCGGGGCTATCCTGGTTCGACATGGACTCCACTCTCGACTCGTTCCTGCTCACTCTGGCGCTCAACCACCGACTGCATGCGACGATGGCCCCCGATGAGGTGACCGCGGCCTTCCTCGACGACGGCCGTGACGTTCCCCTCATCGTCGCCGACGACGTCTTCGACTCCGGTCCGCCCACCGGTCTGCTGCTGTTCGCGGCCGAGATCGCCGCGCACGGGATCACCCATGCGCGGCTGGCGCTGCACCACCCCTCGCTGCCGCACACGACTCCCCCGGTGGCCAAGGCCGACCGGCTGCGGGTCGGCCGGCACACGGCGCCGATCATCCTCCACCGCGGTGAGCATCAAGTCGCCGTGGCCCTCCTCGGCGCCGAGGAGAACGTCGAGGTGATCGCCTGCGCGGACGCGGTCTACCGGCCGGTCACGGTCGGCACCCCCGCCGAGGCGCTGCGGCGGCTGCGGCTGCTCGTGATGGAGGGTCTGAGCATCGTCGAGAGCGTCGAGGTGCCCGAGGCCTGGCGGTCGGGTCCCTGGCGGGACTGGCAGGAGGAGCTCGGCACCAGCCACCCGATCTCGAAGCTCATCCCCCGCAGCGCCGACGGTCGCGCGATCCATGCGGCCCTCGACATCCACGACCGGATGCGCTCCGTGCTGGCGCCGGCGACCGTGGCCCCACCGGAGTTCGGCGCCCTGCTGGCGCGGCTGCACCCCGCGGCCGCGGACTACATCGCGGCGGTGGCTACGATGAAGGAGTGAATGAGACAAGAGCACAGCTGCTGGTCATGGACGTCGACTCGACCTTCATCAATGAGGAGGTGATCGACCTCATCGCCTTCCACGCCCACGTCGGTCCCCAGGTCGCCCGGATCACGGAGAGGGCGATGGCCGGAGAGCTCGACTTCGCGGCCTCCCTGGCCGAGCGCGTCGCGCTGCTGGAGGGGCTGGAGGTATCCGTGCTCGACGCGGTCCGATCCGAGATCACGCTGACGACGGGAGCCCAGGACCTCGTCGAGGCGGTGACGGCCGACGGCGGGCACGTGGCGTTGGTCTCCGGTGGCTTCACCGAGGTCATCGCCCCCTTGGCCACGGAGGTCGGGATCACCGAGGTGTTCGCCAACAGCTTCGAGATCGCCGAGGGCCGGCTCACCGGCCGGACCCGGGGCCGGGTCATCGACCCGAGCGCGAAGGCGGCGATCTTCGCCGAGCTCGTCGACACCTACGGGTGCGACCCCGCCCGGACGGTGGCGGTCGGCGATGGGGCCAACGACGTCGGGATGATCCGCGCGGCCGGCCTGGGAGTCGCGTTCTGCGCCAAGCCCGCGCTGGCGCACGCCGCCGATGCCGTCATCACCGAACGCGACCTGCGCCAGGTCCTCGACCTGCTCTGAGCAGGCTCAGACGCCGTGGAAGTACCTCAGCTGCGGCTCGGGGTACGTGCCGGGTTCGACGTCCCAGCTGTCGATCTCGAACACGGCCAGCGAGGACGGCCGGAATGACTCCGGCACCCCGAAGTCGGGGCACAGGCGGCCGATCACCTCGGCGACGGCCGGCTGGTGGCCGACGATGTAGGCGCAGCCCGCCTCGGCCGGGATCGAGCGGATCGCGTCGAGCCAGTCCTCGACGCCTGCGCGGTAGAGGGATTCGTCCTGCCGCAGCTGGAGTCCGCGCTCGGCCGGCTGCTCGTTGTGGGCGTTGACCGCCTCGACGACGGCCTGCCCGGTCTGGACCGTGCGCCGGGCCGCCGAGGCGATGGCCACGTCGGGTGACCAGCGCTCGGCGATCTCGGCCCCGGCCTCGACGGCCTGGGCCAGGCCCTTCGCGTTCAGCGACCGCTCATAGTCGGTGGGACCGTCGTCTTCCGCCGTGGCGTGGCGGGCAAGGATCAGCACAGGCATCGAGAACCTCTTGTCGCTCGGATCGGTGTCAGGCCCCGGTGGAGTGGAATCCGCCGTCGACATGGACCATCTCACCGGTCGTGGCCGGGAACCAGTCCGAGAGCAGGGCCACGATCGCCTTGCCGGCCGGGGTCGTGTCCTTCTGGTCCCAGCCCAGCGGGGCACGCTCGCCCCACATGTCCTCAAGGGTGCCGAAGCCGGGGATCGAGGTCGCGGCGGTGGTCTTGAGCGGACCGGCGGAGACGAGGTTGACGCGGACCCCGTCCTCGCCGACGTACTTCGCGAGGTAGCGGGCGGTCGATTCGAACGCGGCCTTGGCCACGCCCATCCAGTCGTAGACGGGCCAGGAGATCGTCGCGTCGAAGGTCAGCCCGACGACGCCGGCGCCCGGGTTGAGGACGGGCTTGGCGGCGACGGTGATGGCCTTGAGCGAGTACGCCGAGACGTGGATCGCGGCGGACACCGACTCCCACGGGGTGTCGAGGAAGACGCCGCCGAGGGCATCCTTGGGGGCGAAGGCGATGGCGTGGACGATGCCGTCGATGTTGCCCTCGAGACGCTCGGGCAGGGCGGCCAGATCGTCCTCGTTGGTGGCGTCGAGCTCGATCACGCGGGGGGTGACGGGCAGCCGTTCGGCGATGATCTGGGTGATCTTCATCTGGCGGCCGAAGCTGGAGAGGATGACCTCGGCTCCCTGCTCCTGGGCGATGCGCGCGGCTGCGAAGGCGATGGAGGCCTCGGTCAGCACGCCGGTGACGAGGATGCGCTTTCCCTCAAGAATTCCCATGGTGGTCCTTTCTCATGATGCTGAAGATGAGCGTCGGTGGCTCGAATGGTGCTCGGTGCTGGGTCTGGTGCTCAGTGTCCCATGCCGAGTCCGCCGTCGACGGGGATGACGGCCCCGGAGATGTAGGCGGCGTCGTCGGAGGCGACCCAGCGCACGACCTTGGCGACCTCGGTGGCCTCGGCGAAGCGCTTGGCCGGGATGGTCGACAGGTACTCGGTGCGCTGCTTGTCGCTGAGCTCGTCGGTCATGTCGGTGCGGATGAATCCGGGGGCGACGACATTGGCGGTGATCCCCCGCGAGCCGAGCTCACGGGTGACCGAGCGCGCCAGGCCCACGAGGCCCGCCTTGGACGACGAGTAGTTGGCCTGTCCGGGCACTCCGTAGAGGCCGGAGACGGAGGAGATGAGCACGATCCGGCCCTTCTTGGCCCGGATCATCCCGGTGATGGCGCGCTTGACAGTGCGGAAGGCGCCGCTGAGGTTGGTGTCGACGACGGCCTCGAACTCGTCCTCGCTCATGCGCATGAGCAGGTTGTCCCGGGTGATGCCGGCGTTGGCGACGACCACCTCGACGGGGCCGAGCTCGTCCTCGACCCGGCTGAAGGCCTGGTCGAGGGATGCGGCATCGGTGACATCGGCGGCGACGGCCAGCGCGCCGGCGGGCGCATCTCCGTTGCGGGAGGTGACGGCCACCTTGTCGCCGTGAGCAAGGAACTCCTCGGCGATGGTGCGGCCGATCCCGCGGTTGCCCCCGGTGACGAGGACTACGCGTGGTTCAGACACGGAACTCTCCTGTTGGTTCGACGGATACAGACCAAACCTATCGTGTTTGCCCACCGAGTCGATACGACTCTCACAAACGAAGAGTATGATTTTGTACCAGCAATCGATCGAAGAAGGATATGTCCAAGCACCCGAAGCAGATCACGACGGCCGAGACCGCGCTCGACGATGACATGAAGTCGCGGATCATCAAGTACTCGATCACCATGGCGATCCGCACCATCTGCTTCGTGGCCGCCTACTTCGCCTTCGACGCCTCGGCCACCGTCCTGATGTGGATCTTCGTCGCCGGTGCCGTCCTCCTCCCCTACCCCGCCGTGATCTTCGCCAACGCCGGACGGGAGCGCAGCCGCGACGACCGCTCGGCGCTCATCGACGAAGCCCCGCGGCTCGAGCTGCCCCCGGCCCGCGGGGACACGATCTCCGGCGACGTCGTCGACGAGGAGGTCGACGGAGACGTCGTGACCGGCCCCGAGCCGGAGTCCAAGTCCGAGCCCGACTCCGGGTCCAAGTCCGATAGGGAGTGAGAGTTGAACGCTGACCTCCAGTGCTCGGCCAAGGGCTGCCGGGCCGATGCCGCACGCGCGATCCTGTGGAACAACCCGCGCCTGCACACCCCGGTGCGGCGCAAGGTGTGGCTGGCCTGTGACCGACATCTCGACCATCTGCGCGAGTTCCTCCGCCTGCGCGGCTTCTACCAGTCCGATGTCGGCGTCGACGAGATCCCGGAGGACGCGGGATGAGCGGCCGCTACTCGTTCCTGCTCAGCACCCGGTGGCTCAAGTACATCGCGATGACCGTCGTCGTCGTCATCGCCTGCGTGTGCCTGGCCCTGTGGCAGAAGGACCGCCGGGACCAGCGCCTCGACGAGATCAACACGATCGAGGCCAACTACTCGGCCCCTCCCGTCGCCATCGACGAGCTCCTCCCCTCCGCCTCGGCGACGCTGCCGGCCGCCGACGAGTGGCGGCCGGTGACCCTGACCGGTGAGTACCAGGCCGAGGACACGGTCCTGGCCCGGAACCGGACCGTGGCGGACCGGACCGGGTTCTACGTCGTCGTCCCGTTCCGGCTCCAGTCGGGAGCCACGATCGCGCTGGTGCGCGGCTGGATTCCCGACCCCGAGGCGGTGCCGCCGGCCCCAACCGGCGAGCAGACGGTCACCGCCCGCCTCCGCCCCGCCCAGGACGGCTCCGAGGACTCGAACCCCGAGGGGATGATCAAGGCGATCGATCCGGCCCGGATCCCCGGCATGGACGGGTCCTACTCCCACGTCTACGGCGAGGTCGCGGCCACCGGCACCCTGGCCGACGGCACCGACGGGGCCGGGCTGACGGCCCTGCCCGAGCCGGACCGCTCCCAGGGCAATCACCTGTCGTACATGCTGCAGTGGTTCGCGTTCGGCGTCATGATCATCATCGCGGTCGCGATCTCGGCCCGGCGGGAGCGCAGGGCCGCCGCCGAGGCGGGGGCGGGTCCCGGCGCGGACGTCGAGTACGTCGTGGTCGACAAGGCGGCCCTGGCCGCGGGTGCGAAGATCCAGCCGGGCAGCCGCTACGGCCGCCACCAGCTGGGCCCGCCGGTGATCCGCGGCCAGGACGAAGCCGAAGAGGACGCCCTGCTCGAGGACCGTTTCAGGTAGGACTCAGGTCAGCGTGACGAGGTCGAGGTAGGAATCGTTCCACAGGTCCTCGTCGCCGTCGGGCAGCAGGAGCACCCGATCCGGCTCGAGGGCGGCCACGGCCCCCTCGTCGTGGGTGACGAGGATGATCGCGCCCTCGTACCGGCGGATCGCTGCGAGGATCTCCTCCCGCGAGGCCGGATCGAGGTTGTTCGTCGGCTCGTCGAGGAGGAGCACATTGGCGCTCGAGACGACGAGGGTGGCCAGGGCCAGCCGTGTCTTCTCGCCGCCGGAGAGGACTCCGGTCGGTTTGTGGACGTCGTCGCCGGAGAACAGGAACGACCCGAGCACGGTGCGCACGGCGGTGTCGTCGAGGTGCGGCGAGGACCGGCGCATGTTCTCCAGCACGCTGCGGTCGAGGTCGAGGGTCTCGTGCTCCTGCGCGTAGTAGCCGAGTTTGAGTCCGTGACCGGGGATGACGCTGCCCGAGTCGGGCTCGTCGAGGCCGGCGAGGAGCCGCAGCAGCGTCGTCTTCCCGGCGCCGTTGAAGCCGAGGATGACGACCCGTGAGCCCTTGTCGATCGCGAGGTCGACCCCGGTGAAGACCTCGGTCGATCCGTAGCTGCGCGACAGCCCCTCGGCGGTCAGCGGCACCCGCCCGCACTCGGCGGGGGCCGGGAAGCGGAGGTTGGCGACCTTGTCGGCGCTGCGCTCGTCCTCGAGGCCGGCGAGCATCCGCTCGGCCCGTTTGACCATCTGCTGGGCGGCCACGGTCTTCGTCGCCTTGGCCATCATCTTGTTCGCCTGCGCGGTCAGCGCCGAGGCCTTCTTCTCCGCGTTGGCGCGTTCGCGGCGCCGACGACGCTCGTCGTCCTCGCGCTGCTTGAGGTAGAGCCGGTAGCCCATCGAGTAGATGTCGATGGTCTGGCGGGTGGCGTCGAGGAAGAACACCTTGTTGACGACCTCGTCGATGAGGTCGAGATCGTGGCTGATGACGATGAGCCCGCCGGAGTAGGCCTTGAGGTAGTCGCGCAGCCACAGCACCGATTCGGCGTCGAGGTGGTTGGTCGGCTCGTCGAGGATCATCGTGTCGGGGGCCGAGAACAGGATCCGGGCGAGCTCGACGCGTCGCCGCTGCCCGCCGGACAGGGTGCCGATCTCCTGGTTGACGAGTTCCTCGTCGAGGCCGAGGTTCGCCGCGATCGCGTAGGCCTGGGATTCGGCCGCGTAGCCCCCGGCGGCCATGAACTCGGCCTCGACGCGGGGATAGCGCTCGATCGCCTTGGCCGCGACCTTCTCGTCCGGGGAGGCCATCTGCCGTTCGGCCTTGCGCAGCCGCCGCACCAGCACATCGAGGTCGCGGGCGCCGAGGATGCGCTCCTTGCCGGTGGCCTGGAGGTCACCGCTGCGGGGATCCTGGGGCAGGTAGCCGACGGTGCCGGAGACGGAGACGCTGCCTGCGGCGGCGGGGTGTCCGCCCATGATCACCTTCGTCAGGGTGGTCTTGCCCGCCCCGTTGCGTCCGACGAGACCGACCCGGTCCCCCTTGTCGACGCGGAAGGACACATCGGACATCAGCGTGCGGGCGCCGACCTGGACTTCGAGCCCTGAGGCCTGAATCATTGAGTCTCCAAACTGCGGCCGATGAGCTCGGCCAGATATTCCTGTGGGTGGACGCCGGCGGCGTGGGCACGGGTGACGAGTTCATCGGCGAGCTCCGTGGGCACGCGGCACGAGACCACCGTCGTCTCGGGTGGGGATGCGGGGGATCCGGTCGGGGCAGTCGGGGCCGGGTCCTCCGGCGCGGCCGCCGGGGCCGCGGCCGGGGGTTCTGCGACGGCGACCGACTCCGGGACCCTGGCGGCGACGAAGCCGGGGCCCTCGGGCACGGCGGTGCCCTCCTGGTAGGCGGTGGCGGCGGCGCGGGCGCGCCGGTCCGCGGCCTCATTCATCGTGTGGTCGTTGTGTCCCTTGACCCATTCGAATTCGACGCTGCGCCCGTCCAGCGCCTCGTCGAGGGCGGCCAGCAGGTCCTTGTTGAGGACCTCCTTGCCGTCGGCCTTCTTCCAGCCGCGCCGCTTCCAGCCCGGCATCCAGGTGGTCAGGGCGTTGATGACGTACTGCGAATCGCAGTAGATCTTGAGGTCCTCGCCGGTCTCGGCGGTGGACAGGAGCAGGTCGAGGACGGCCATCAGCTCGCCGCGGTTGTTCGTCGACTCCGGCCAGCCCCCGGCGTGCCAGCAGTCGTCGTCGATGTACCAGGCCCAGCCCGCGGGCCCGGGGTTGCCGAGGGCAGAACCGTCTGCGGCGGCAATGATCGTCAAATGGTGCTCCTTGGAGGTCGGATTCCCATTCTTTCACGTCCCACGACACCGGCGCCGAGGCGGGGGCGACGTTTGCGTCACACCCGCCTCGGCGCCGGGGACCCGAGGTCCCCGCGGGGACGTCGAGTCGGTCGAAGCGTCCCCGCGGGGACGTCCGGTCGCCGCACGAGCGGAGACCGGCCTCAGATGTTGAAGCCGAGCGCGCGCATCTGCTCGCGACCGTCCTCGGTGATCTTCTCGGGACCCCATGGCGGCATCCAGACCCAGTTGACGCGGTAGGCCGGGACGATGCCGTCGAGGCACTGCGCCGTCTGGTCCTCGATCACGTCGGTGAGCGGGCAGGCGGCCGAGGTCAGGGTCATCTCGATGACCGCGGTGCCGTCGTCCTCGACGGCGACGCCGTAGACGAGGCCGAGGTCGACGATGTTGACTCCGAGCTCGGGGTCGACGACGTCCATCAGCGCCTCCACCACCTCGTCGACGCTCGCATTGCTGGGTGAGTCAATGACTTCGGGCATTACTTCTCCTCAAGGGACGATTGCGCCTGGCTCAGGGCGTCCTTGAACGCCATCCAGGCCAGCAGGGCGCATTTGATTCGGGCCGGGAACTTCGACACTCCCGTGAACGCGGCGGCGTCGCCGAGTATTTCCTCGTCGGCCTCCATGGTCCCGCGCGAGTGCATGAGCTCGTGGAACTTCGCCTCGATCTCAAGCATCCGCTCCGCCGTCGACTCGGCGGCGAGCTCGGCGAGCACGGACGCCGAGGCCATCGAGATCGAACAGCCGTCGCCGGTCCACCGCACGCTCAGCCCGCCTCCGGTCTCGAGCTCGGTCTCGAGCTCGATCTCGTCCCCGCACGTGGGATTGACCTGGTGGGAGTACCCGTGGGCGCCGGCGGCGGCCTCGCGCAGGAGCGCGGCGTTGCCGGTCCGCGCCCGCGAGTGGTCGAGGATCACCTGCTGGTAGAGCTGCTGCATCTGGTCGGTCACGAGGCCGCCTCCGCATCCGTGACGCCGAAGAACGGCCGGACCTCGGCCAGTGCGGTGAGGAACCGGCGGCAGTCCTCGACGTCGTTGTACAGGTACGTGCTCGCCCGCGTCGAGGCGGTGACCCCGAACCGGCGGTGCAGGGGCTGGGCGCAGTGGTGGCCGACGCGCACGGCCACACCCTGGGAGTCGAGGTACTGGCCGACGTCGTGGGCGTGGACGCCGGCGACGTCGAAGGCCACGGCCCCGATCCGGTTCTCGGCGGATCCGAGGACGCGGATGCCGGGGATCTCGGCGATTCCGTCGAGGAGGACCCGCACGAGCTCCCGTTCATGGTCGAGGACCTTGTCGAGACCCACCTCGGCGAGGTAGCCCAGCGCGGTGGCGAACGCGGCCACCTCCGCGACTGGCTGGGTGCCGGCCTCGAATCGCTGCGGGGCGGGCATGAACTCGGCCTCGTCCATGGTCACCGTGGTGATCATCGACCCGCCGGTGAGCACCGGCGGCAGGGAGTCGAGCAGCTCCGTCCTGCCCCACAGCACGCCGAGGCCGGTCGGGCCGAGCGCCTTGTGGGCGGAGAATGCGGCGAAGTCGACGTCGAGGGCGGGGAAGTCCACGGGCATGTGCGGCACCGACTGGCAGGCGTCGAGGACGACGAGCGCGCCGACCTCACGGGCCCGGGCGACCAGGGTCTCGACCGGGTTGATCGTGCCGAGCACGTTGGAGACGTGCGTGAAGGCGAACACCTTGGTGGTCGCGTCGACGATGCCGCCGAGGTCGGTGAGGTCGAGCTCGCCGGAGTCGGTGACCGGCAGCCAGCGCAGCCGGGCCCCGGTCGACCGCGCCAGCTGCTGCCAGGGCACGAGGTTGGCGTGGTGCTCCATCTCGGTGACGACGATCGAGTCACCGGGACCGAGGGCGAAGCGCGCGGCCTCGTCCCCGCCGAGGCCGCGGCTGGCCCGGTCGATGCCGAGGGCGACGATGTTGAGCGCCTCGGTGGCGTTCTTCGTCCAGCACACCTGTTCGGGTGCGCCGCCGACGAGGTTCGCCACCGCGTCGCGTCCGGCTTCGAAGGCCTCGGTGGCCATCACGGCCAGGGAATGGGCGCCGCGGTGCACCGCCGCATTGCGCTGGGAGTAGTACTCCGTGAATGTGTCGATGACACACTGCGGTTTCTGCGAGGTGGCGCCCGAGTCGAGGTAACTCAGAGGCGACTCCCCGATCCTGGTGTCCAGGATCGGGAAGTCGTTTCGAAGCCTGGCGAACATCAGACCGCGGCTTGCAGGAACCGGTCGTAGCCTTCGGCCTCGAGGCGGTCGGCCAGTTCGGGTCCGCCCTCTTCGACGACCTTGCCCTTGACGATGACGTGCACGTGGTCGGGCCGGATGTAGCGCAGGATGCGGGTGTAGTGGGTGATGAGCAGGACACCGACATCGGTGGCCTCCTTGACCCGGTTGACGCCTTCGGACACGATGCGCAGGGCATCGACGTCGAGGCCGGAGTCGGTCTCGTCGAGGACGGCGAACTTGGGCTTGAGCATCTCCATCTGGAGGATCTCGTGGCGCTTCTTCTCACCGCCGGAGAATCCCTCGTTGACGTTGCGCGAGGCGAACTCGGGGTCGACGCGCAGCTTCTCCATCGCCGACTTGAGGTCCTTGGTCCAGTTGCGCAGCTTCGGGGCCTCGCCGTCGACGGCGGTCTTGGCGGACCGGAGGAAGTTGGTCACGGTCACGCCGGGGACCTCGACGGGGTACTGCATGGCCAGGAACAGGCCGGCCTTCGCGCGCTCGTCGACGCTCATCTCGAGCACGTCGGCGCCGTCGAGGGTGACCGAGCCGGCGGTGACCTCGTACTTGGGATGGCCGGCCAGCGCATAGGCGAGGGTGGACTTGCCGGAGCCGTTGGGGCCCATGATGGCGTGGGTCTCGTTGGAGTTGATCTCCAGGTTGATCCCGTTGAGGATCGGCTTGGCGCCGTTGTCGGTGTTGACGCTGACGTGCAGGTCGGAGATTGTCAGAATGGACATGATGTTCCTTAGCTGTTGGTTGGGCGCTGCCGGGCGGCGGAGCGCGAAGAGGTCAGTTGAGCACGGTGCTCGGGTCGAGGAGGATGCGGCCGGCGATTTCCTTGCACGCGTAGACCGACACGGGCTCGAAGGCCGGAGGGCTCAGCGGCCGGCCCGAGGTGAGGTCGAACTGGGAGCCGTGCAGCCAGCATTCGATGGCGCACCCCTCGACTTCGCCCTCGGCCAGCGACACCTCGCCGTGCGTGCACAGATCGTCGATGGCATGGACGGTGCCGTCGGAGTCGCGGGCGATGCAGATCTCGTGGTTGTCCACTTCGATCCGCAGCGTGCCCCCGGCTGCGACGTCAGCGCTGGCCGCCACGTCGATCATGGTCACAGAACGCTCCGGGAGAGCTCGTCCTCGATCCGGTCGTTGAGGGTCGTCTCGATCTCGGGGATCTGGATCTTCTGGATGACTTCGTTGAAGAACCCGCGCACCACCAGCTGCCTCGCGACGTCCTCGGGGATGCCGCGGCTCATCAGGTAGAACAGGTGCTCCTCGTCGAAGCGCCCGGTCGAGGAGGCGTGTCCGGCGCCGGCGATGTCACCGGTCTCGATCTCCAGGTTCGGCACTGAGTCCGCCCGCGCCCCGTCGGTGAGGATGAGGTTGCGGTTGAGCTCGTAGGTGTCGATGCCCAGAGCCTCGGGACGGATGAGGACGTCGCCGATCCACACGCTGCGCGCGTCCTTGCCCTGCAGAGCGCCCTTGTACATGACGTTCGAGGTGGCCTTCGCGGAGTTGTGGTCGATGTAGGTGCGGTGCTCGAGGTGCTGTCCGGCGTCGGCGAAGTAGAGTCCGAGCAGTTCGGCCTCTCCCCCGTTGGCGGAGTAGCGCACGTTCGAGTTCAGCCGCACGATGTCACCGCCGAGGGAGATGACGATGTGCTTGAACTTCGCGTCCTTGCCCACGATCGCGTCGTGCTGGCCCAGGTGCTGGGACTCGTCGTCCCACAGCTGCAGCGACACGAAGGTGACATCGGCGCCGTCCCCGACGACCAGGGACACCAGCTCGGAGTACCGGGCCAGCCCCTCGTGCTCGACGACGATGGTGACCTTGGCGTTGGCCCCGACCGAGATCACGGTGTGCCCGTGGACGAGGTCGCCGCCGGTGCCGTCGGCGTGGATGATCACGGCGCCGTCGACCTCGGTCTCGGCGGGAACCGAGTAGTGGGTGACGGTGGACGCGCGGTTGGCGGCGACGGCCGCGGCCCGGTCCTCGGGTTCGAGGATGCCCAGCTCCTGCGCGGCGGCGAGGCTGATCTCCTCGACGGACAGGCCCTGCGGCAGGTCCCCGCTGACGTCGAGACGGCCGGCGGAGTCGGCGTCGGTGAAGAAGTCACTGAGCCGGCGGACCGGTGAGAAGCGCCATTCCTCCTCCCGCCCGGTGGGGACGGGGAAGTCGGCGACGTCGAAGCTGCGTGTGCGGGCGTCCCGTTTGGAATCGGGGACGTGGACCTGCGAGCCGTGGGAATGCTCGTCGAGGCCCAGCGGGTTGGTGGTGTCAGTCACAAATTCTCCTTGTCAGGTCGCGGGCCGGTCAGCCCACGGCCCCTTCCATCTGCAGTTCGATGAGGCGGTTGAGTTCGAGGGCGTATTCCATCGGCAGCTCGCGGGCGATCGGCTCGACGAATCCGCGCACGATCATCGCCATCGCCTCGGTCTCCTCGAGTCCGCGGCTCATGAGGTAGAACAGCTGGTCCTCACTCACCTTCGACACCGTGGCCTCGTGGCCCAGCGTCACATCGTCCTCGCGGATGTCGATGTAGGGGTACGTGTCGGAGCGGGAGATGTTGTCGACGAGCAGGGCGTCGCAGAGGACGTTGTTCGACGATCCCTCGGCGCCGGGGTGGACGTGGACGAGGCCACGGTATCCGGCCCGGCCACCGCCGCGGGCGACGGACTTCGACACGATCGAGGACTGGGTGTGCGGCGCGGCGTGGACCATCTTGGCACCGGTGTCCTGGTGCTGGCCCTCACCGGCGAATGCCACCGACAGGGTCTCGCCCTTGGCGTGCTCGCCGGTCAGCCAGATCGCCGGGTACTTCATCGTGACCTTGGAGCCGATGTTGCCGTCGACCCATTCCATGGTCGCGCCCTGTTCGGCGATCGCACGCTTGGT
>JAPSIC010000191.1 GCA_031179165.1 Brevibacterium sp. | reverse complement strand
GCCCTCGGCACTGCTCTGGAGGCGCGCGGTGTCGATCTCAGCCATGAGCTGTGGTCGGCGGGTCTCCTCCGCGACGATCCCGGCACCATCGCCGAGGTCCACCGCGACTACATCCGCGCCGGGGCCCGGATCGTCACCACCGCCAGCTACCAGGCGACGCCGCTCGGATTCGCCGCTCTCGGCCTGGGTCCGGCCGAGGCCCGTGCCCTCATCGCCCGCAGCGTCGAACTGGCCGCCGAGGCGCGGAGGGGCGACTCCACGGACACGGTCCTCATCGCCGCCGGTTCCGTCGGCCCGTACGGGGCCGCCCTCGGCGACGGCGCCGAGTACACCGGTGACTACTCGCTGGCACCGGCGGAGTTCACCGACTTCCACCGCCCCCGGATCGAGGCGCTGGTCGAGGCCGGGGCGGATCTGCTGGCGATCGAGACGCAGCCGTCCCTGCCCGAGATCGCGGTCCTGTGCCGTCTCGCCGACGAGCACGACATCCCGGCCTGGATCAGTGTCACGCTCTCCGACGGTCTCCATCTCGCCGACGGGACCCCGCTGACGACTCTCGCCGAGGTGGTCTCCGGCCATGACTCGATTCGCGCGGTGGGCGTCAACCGCGTCTCTCCCTCGCTCGTGACACCGGCCCTGCGCGCCCTGGCGGGCGCCACGGATCTGCCGCTCATCGCCTACCCGAACTCGGGCGAGGTCTACGACGCAGAGACGATGCAATGGCACAGCCCGACGGCCGAGAACCTCGGTGAGGGGACGGCGAACCTCGGCGAGGGGACGGGGGACCTCGGTGAGGGGACGGCGGATCGCCTGAGCGAGGGAACGGCGACATTCCCGCTCGAGGAGTGGGCGCGTGCCGGCGCCCGGCTCATCGGCGGGTGCTGCCGGACCACGCCCGGGGACATCGCCGGCATCGCCGCCGAGGTCAGGCGAAGACCTTCCCGGGGTTGAGGATTCCCAGCGGGTCGAGGGCCGCACGGATGCGCGCGTGCATGAGTGCGGCCCCCTCGTCGAGTTCGCGTCGCAGCCAATCGCGTTTGAGGAACCCGACCCCGTGCTCGCCGGTGATCGTCCCGCCGAGGTCAAGTCCCAGCTGCATGATCTCGGCGAAGGCCTCCCGGGCCTGAGCGCTCATCGCCTCGTCCCGGGCGTCGAAGATCACGGTCGGGTGCATGTTCCCGTCGCCGGCATGCCCGGCGGTGAGGATCTCGACGTCGTACCTCGCGTCGATGGTCCGCAGCCGCGTGAAGAACTCGCCGAGGCGGGAGCGGGGGATGCAGACGTCGTCGATGAGCTCTCCCCCGCCGATGAGGTGCGCATGTCGCTCCAAGGCCGGTCCCACCGCGCGGCGGGCCGCGACGAGCAGCTCGCTGTCGGCGGGGTCGTCGGAGACGTGGACCTCGAGACTGCCGTTCCTGCCAGCGACCTGCTCGAAGGCGTCGAGTTCGGCCACCGCCGCCTGCCCGGGGGCGTTCGACTGGACGAGGAGGAGGGCACCGGCGTCCTCGGGCAGGCCGAAGTCGCCGTAGGCGTTGATGACCTTCAGGCTGGGACCGTCGATGAGTTCGAGCATCGAGGGGGCGGCCCCGGAGGCCATGTACTCGGCCACGGTGTGACCGGCCGACTCCGTGTCGCCGAAGATCCCGACCGCGGTGATCGCCGGCGGCATCGCCGCCCTCAGGCCCAGGGTCACCTCGACGATGACGCCGAGGGTGCCTTCCGAACCGACGAAGAGGGAGGCCAGGTCGAGTCCGGCCACGCCCTTGGCCGTCGAGCGGCCCAGCCTCGTCACCGTCCCATCGGCCAGCACCACCGTCATTCCGCGGACATAGTCCTTGGTCACGCCGTACTTCACGCAGCACATGCCGCCCGCGTTCGTCGCCACGTTCCCGCCGATCGTCGAGATCGCGACCGATCCCGGGTCCGGCGGGTAGGACAGGCCGTGCTCGGCCAGGGCGTTCTTCAGATCCAGGTTGATGACACCCGGCTGCACCCGGCACGTCTGCTCGACCGGGTCGATGGAGACGATCTCGTTCATCTTCGCCACATTGAGCAGCAGGCAGCCGTCGACGGCGTTGGCCGCCCCCGACAGTCCGGTCCGCGTCCCCTGAGCGACGACGGGGATCCGGTGTGCGGTGGCGAAGCGCATCGTCGCCACCACGTCGTCGACGGACTGGGCACGGATCAGGCCCCGGGCGGTGCCGATGGGGCAGAACAGTGCCTTGTCGAAGGAGTAGGAGGCGACGACGTCGGGGTCGGTGACGAGTGCCCCCGGGCTCAGCTGGCCGGCGAGCTCCTCGAGGTGGCCCAGGTCGAGGGCGGCCGAGCTCATCGTCCGATCAGCTCCGCGGCCACGTCCTTCACGCGTTCCAGGGCCTCATCGGCGCCGATGCTGATGCGCACCCCGCCGTTCAGCCTCCTGACCGCCACCGCCTGGGCGGCGCAGGCGTCCTCGAATGCCACCGCCGCGTCCGCGTCCAGGGCCACCCACACGTAGTTGCCCTGTGCGTCGGGGACCCGGCAGCCGAGGTCGCGCAGATCCTGGGCGAACTGGTCACGGGTGGCGGCGATCTCCTTCGCCCGCACGAGCACCTCGTCGACCCGGGCCAGGGACTCCCGGGCCCCCGCCTGGGCTCCGGCGGTGACCCCGAAGGGGGCGACGACCTGGCGCAGGCCCGCCGCGATCTCGGGATCGGCGATTCCGTAGCCGACCCGCAGCCCGGCCAGGCCGTGCGCCTTGGAGAAGGTGCGCACGACCACGAGGTTCGGGTGTCTCCGGTAGGCGTCCACCCCGGCGACCGCCTCGGCGTCGGTGGCGAACTCCCAGTACGCCTCGTCGAGGGCGACGATCACGTTCGGCGGGACCTCCGCCATGAAGCCCTCGAACTCCTCGGCCCGGACCGAGGGTCCGGTCGGGTTGTTCGGCGAGCAGAGCAGGATCAACCGGGTGGTGTCGTCGATCTCCGCGGCCATGCCCTGGAAGTCGTGGCGCCCGTCGGTCAGGAGCGGGACCGCCCGCTTCTCGGCACCGCGCGCCGAGGCGAGGATCGGGTACATCTCGAACGACGGCCAGGGATAGACCACCGAGGTCCCGGCCTCGAGCGTGATGTTCGTCAGCGCCGAGAGCACTTCGGAGGCACCGGCGCCGGGGACCACCTCGGACACGTCGACCTCGGCGTAGGCGGCGATGTCGGCGACGAGCTGCGTCGCCTTCGGATCGGGGTAGGCGGCGGGCACCTTCCCGGCACCGGCGATGACGTCGAGGATCCCGGACAGGGGCGGCAGGTGATGCTCGTTCGAGGACAGCTTGTAGGGCGTCAGCCCCGGAGCGCCGGCCGGTGGTTTGCCGGGAACGTAGGCGGGGAACTCAGCCAGGGCCGAGCGGAGCGAGAAACGGTTCGACATGTGTCAATGGTTACACAGCCCTCAGCCGCCGTGCACGACCTGTCCCCCGACCACCGTCATCGACACTCGGCCCTCACGCAGGGCTTCGACTCCGAGTGCGAAGGGGTTGTCCTCGACGACGGCGAAGTCCGCGGCGAAACCGGCCCTGAGCTCGCCTCGGCGGTCGCCCTCGCCTGCGGCGATGGCCGCATCCCGGGTCGCGTGGAGAACGGCGTTGCCCAGGCTCACCGCGAGCTCGGGCTCATTGGCGGCACAGCTCGGGTCGAGCGCGGACTTGCGGGTGGTGGCGATGTAGAGGTTGGGCAGCGCTTCATGCGGCGCGGTCGGGGTGTCGGTGGAGAAGGCGAGCAGAGCACCCGCGTCTTCGTACTCGGGCCAGGCGAAGCCGCGTGCCGAGCGCTCGGCGCCGAGCAGCTCGTTCCAGTTGTCGCGGATCGCGGCGTCCGTGTGCACCGGCTGCATCGACGCGGTGATGCCCAGCTCCGCGAGTCGCTCGGCGGTGCCCGGTGCCGCATATTCGAGGTGCTCGATCCGGTGCCGTCGGGGCTTGTCCCCGTTGACCCGGGCGGCGGTCTCGAGGGCGCTGATGGCGATGTCGATGGCCTCGTCGCCGATCGCGTGCAGGGCGATCTGGAGGCCGGCGGCATCGGCCGCGACGACGACGGGTTCGAGATCGGCCAGCGGCCAGATCGGCCCGGAGTTCCTGCCGTTCGTGTACGGCTCGCTCATCGCGGCGGTGCAGGCGTCGATGGTCCCGTCGATGATGCATTTGATGCCGGCCACGCGCAGTCCGGACGGCCGCCCGGCCGCGGCGAGGTCGATCGCGCGGTCGACCTGGCTGAGGTTGCGCTCCCTGTCACCGGCGTTGTTGATGCGCCAGTGGGCGATGACGTTGATCGGCAGCTCACCGTTGTGGCGGTTCAGGGCACGGTCGAAGGCGGCGAGGTCGACCTCGTTGAGTCCCATGTCCACGGCCGAGGTGACGCCGGCCTCGAGGTAGGCGGCGAAGACGCGGTCGAGGGCCTCATCCTCCGAGGCCGCGTCATTGATGTCGTCGAGGTGGTTCCAGGCGAATTCGCCGGCAGCGGTCTCGAACAGCATGCCCGTGGCGTCGCCGTTCGCGTCGCGTTCGATCTCGCCGCCCACCGGGTTCGGGGTCGAGCGGTCGATGCCCATCTCCCTCAGCGCCGCCGAGTTCACCCAGCAGGAGTGGTAGTCGTTGGCATCGAGGTAGACGGGCACGTCGGCGACCACCTCGTCGATCATCGCCGCTGTCGGCGCGCCGCCGGGCACCGAGTCGAAGAGCCAGCCGCGACCGAGGATGCGCTCCGCGTGCGGGTCGGCCGCGCGGGCGGCGGCGAGCCGGGACTGGATCTCCTTGAGGTCGCGGGCGTCGGTGAGAGGGACGCGGGCCAGGGCCTCTCCCGTGCCGAGGATGTGGGCGTGACCGTCGACGAATCCGGGCAGCACGAGCCGACCGCCCAGGTCGACCTCGACCACGGTGCCGGCGCGCGTTTCGGCGCCGGCGTGCGTTTCGGCGCCGGCGTGCGTTTCGGCGCTGGCAGCGTCGGTCCGAGCTGCCGCCGCCTCGCAGGCGTCGGCCTCGGTGCCGACGAAGAGGATCGTGTCGCCGTCGACGATGAACGCCTCGGCGAACTCCGGCTCGCTCCCCCGCGCACCGAGGAAGACCTGCCCATTGTGATAGAGGGTGATTGCCACGCCGTTCTCCTGTCGACACCTGAGCGAATTTCTATTGGCTGCACGACCAATACTAGCCGTCCTCTGTATGACCGCCGCATGGAAGCTCCGCCCGCCTCGCGGATCGATCGCCTCGACCCTCCGGCCACTCACCTCGAGCATTCTGTGATGGACGACACTCCACGCTCCACCCCGGGTTCGGCGGATCTGTGATAAAGATCTCCGGACAGCGAGGTCGGGTGCACCCGGGTTCGGGTTCGCAGTTGCCGGAGAGTAGTGTTTGAAACAGAACTTCAAGTCCGTGACGAGAAATGAGTGTCGAAATGCCCTC
>JAPSIC010000053.1 GCA_031179165.1 Brevibacterium sp. | reverse complement strand
CCGTCGGCACGATCATCAACGACTCGGGAATCGTGGTGCCCGCGGTCGGCGTCCTGTTCCTGGTGCCCGTGATCGTCCACCTCGAAGCCTTCGGCACGGCCGAGCAGTCCGGGTTGGCCGAGCAGTCCGGGTCGGCCGAGCAGTCCGGGTTGGCCGAGCAGTCCGGGTCGGCCGAACAGTCCGGGATGGCCGGCGACTTCGCTCCCGCCGACGAGGAGCCGCGGAGGACCTGATGCCTCCCGCGGCCCGCCGTCATCGGCCTCTGGTGCTGCCCTTGCCCGCTCAGTGGTAGAGGCCGGAGCGACGACGCGCCATGCCCACGGCCGCGCTTCCCGCGACGATGAGGGCGAGGGCCGCGGCCACGGTGCTCATCAGCTCGAAGCCGGTGCGCGGCAGGTCTCCGCCCTTCGCCCCGTCGGCGTTCGCGCCCGCCCCGTCCGCGGTCGCAGTCGAACCGCTCGAGTCGGAACCGGCCCCGGCATCAACACCGGCACCGGCATCCGAGCCATCCGCGGCGTCACCACCAGTCGCTCCTGCATCCGAGTCGCCGCCGGCCGAGGACGTGCCATCGGCTCCGCCGGCCGCACCGCTGTCATCGGCGTCCGCGGCCTCGACCACCGAGGCGGTGGCGACGAACTCGTGGCTGATCGGCAGCGGGTTGTCATCCCACCACTGGGCGTCGCCTGCCTGCAGACGCACGGTGACGGACGCTTCTCCCGCTGCGCCCTCGGGAGCGGTGACGCTGACCGTGAACACGTTCCTGCCCGCCGGGATGGAGTCGAGAGTCGCCGTCCGCGCCCCGGCGTACCCCTCCGGCAGATCGACCGTCACCTCCACCGGTCCCTTGACCGCCGCCTCGGCGTCGGTGGTGAGGAGGAAGTCCGCGCTCCGGCCGGGTTCGATTCCGTCGGCGGGACCGTCGAGCTCGACCGTGAGGGAGCCGTTGTCGACGACGTCGTGGGCCAGGTCGGCCTGCCGTTCGTCGGTGTCGGGGGCGACCGGAGTGTTCTCGTTGAAGTAGTCCACCCAGGTCTCGAAGTCGGTGCGGCCCGAGAGCTCGAACTCCCCCTTCGTGAACGAGGTGAAGTTGTCGCCGCCGGCGGCGAGGAAGCTCAGAGTCGCGACCCGATAGTCCTGATCGGGGTCGATCTCCTCCCCGTCGACGTGGACCGATCTCACCCGCTGCCCGGACTCGGCCGTCGAATCGTAGACGACGTCGAGCTCCTTCGAGACGCCGAGGTGGAGGAACGGTCGCGAGGCGTCCTCCGGCTGCCACTGCTCCTCGAACAGCCCGATCACGTCGGCGCCCTTCATCGTCACCACGCCGTGGTCGTTGGCGAAGGGCAGCACACCGCTGAGCTCGGCGGCGGTGACCTCGCAGTCCTTCTCCGTGTTGTAGATGTCGGCGCAGAGCAGATCCTCGCGCACCCCGCCGGGGTTGGTGATCCCGAAGTCGGCCGGCGCGAGCTGGGAGTCCTCGACCCCGCTCTTGAGCGCATCGGCGACCAGGTTGCCCAGAGTGCTCTCGGACCCACGGTCGTCGACCGGCTGCCCGTTCTTGAGGACCACCTCGCCGTTCTCGTCCCGCAGCCAGGCCCGCGTGATGTCCTCGGTGATCGTGCCGGCGACGACCGAGCCGGGCACCTTGGCCTTCTCGTCTGCTGCTGCGATGATCTCGGCGACCTTCGCGACGACCGGCGATTCGTACGACTTCTCCTCGGTGCTCAGCAGCTCGGCGCCCTCGGTCGTCCACGTTCCGTCCGCCTCGGCGACGAGCCGGACCTGGCCGACGACGGACCCGTAGCTTCCCGCCTCGAGCACGGGGCGGGTCCGGTTTTCATCGCCTGGCACCGGGGCCTCGAACGCGTACGGCAGGTGGGTGTGGCCGGTGAACAGGGCATCGACGGAGGAGTCGGCCTCGGTGACGAGGCGGTTGAGTTCCTTGTTCGAGGCGAGCGCCTCGGCGAGGCTGTCGGCGGCGGAGGCGCCGAGGTGGGCCTGGACGACGGTCATGTCCGGCCGCTGGTCCTCGGGCAGGGATTCGATCTCCGCGGCGACCCGGTTGACGGCCTCGGTCGGGTCGCCGAACTCGATGTCGGCGATGCCGTCGGGTGAGACCAGGGAGGAGGTGTCCTCGGTGACGACGCCGATGACGGCGATCTCCACCCCGCCGACGTCGACGATGGTGTAGTCGTCGAGCCCGTCGACGACCTCGGCGGTGCCCTTGTCGTAGACGTTCGCGGCGAGGTGGGGGAAGTCGGATTCGGCCGAGACGCGCCCGGTCAGGTCGTCGGTGCCCTTGTCGAACTCATGGTTGCCCACCGCCGAGGCCTGCAGGCCCAGGGCGTCGAGCACCTCGAGCGTCGGCGTGTCCTGCTGGGAGGACGAGACGTAGGTGGACGCCCCGATGTTGTCTCCGGCGGAGAGGAGAGCGGTGCCGGCGGCCCCGTCCTCGGCGAGGAAGTCCGCGCGTTGCTGCTCGATCACCGAGGCGACCTGGGTTCCCGCTTCGACGATGCGGCCGTGGAAGTCGGTGATGCCCAGCAGCTGCACCCGGGTGCCCGCTGCGGCGGCCTCGGCCTCGGCTCCGGCGGTCTCGGCTCCCACGGCCTGCCTCGGAGCGACGTCCTGCTCGGTGGCCTCGTCATCGACGGTGCCGAGGGGAGCCGCGTGCGCCGGCGCCAGGCCGGGCAGGGTCAGCATCGACACCACCGCGCCGGTCGCCAGCACCCTGGTCGCCAGTTTCGTCATGTACTCAGTCCTTCTGGTCGTTCCCACGATCGTTCGCGAGCACAGATGCGGAGGTCGGCTCGACCAGGCCAGCTTGCGGGATCGATGCGAACGAAGAGTTGCCTACACGTGAATGTACACAGGATTCACACAACTGGGAAGGGGGATTCTCTCAAGATGACTGTCTGTGACGAGTCGGTGTCTGTGACGAGTCAGCGTCTGTGACGAGTCAGTCCTGGTCGCGGCGCGCCATCGTCTGCACGGCGCGTGAGGCATAGAACTCCGGCGCCGGGTAACCGACCTCCTTGAGCACCAGACCGTGCGGAGGCGTGACGAACATCGGCACCCGGGCGCCTGCTCCGGCGTCCGCCTCGGCGAGGAGCTCCGCCGGTCGGGTCACCGGCCACGCCCCGGATCCCACCTTGATCAGCCCTCCCACCAGCGCGCGCACCATGTGATGGCAGAACGCGTCGGCGCGAAGGTCGATCGTGATCACCGCGTCCTGGTCCCGGTCGACCTCGAACTCGTGCAGGGTGCGGATCGTCGTCGCCCCGTCACGCGGCTTGCAGAAGGGGAGGAAGTCATGGAGCCCCTGCGCCTCACGCGCGGCCTCGGCCATCGCCTCGGCGTCGAGCTCCCCCTTGTGCCGCGGCGTCACCGCCGTCAGGAGCGGGTCGATGAACGCCCGGTGGTCGGCCAGCCGGTACTGGTAGGAGCGCCACAGGGCGGAGAAGCGGGCGTCGAAGTCCTCGGGCACCTCGGTCACCGCGTGGATGACGAGGTCGTGGTTGTCGCCGATCGTCAGCACTCCCCGCAGGCGACTGAGCAGCGCGGCTTGACCGGTCCGGTTCGAGCGGGCGATGAGCTTCTCCACCGCCGAGGTGGACAGGTCGATGTGGACGACCTGCCGCCTGGCGTGGACGCCGGAGTCGGTGCGACCGGCGACGACGGTCGTCACCTCCTCGCCGGTGATCCGGGCCAGGCCCTCCTCCAGAGTCGCCTGCACGGTGCGCAGATGCGGCTGCTTCGCCCAACCGTGGAAGTGGGTGCCCTGATAGCCGAGGTCGATGCGGAATCGCGTCATGGTCCGACCGTACCGTTGACGTCGAAGACCTCACGCGGCTTGAACACGGTGTTGAACAGCCGCGACAGGAACCGCCGGCGCTGCCGGTGGTAGCGGTCGACGTTCGTGTTGTAGATGCGGGCACCGGCGACGATCCTCTCGGCCAGGACCTCGAGCTGCCCGTGGAGCAGGTGGGCGGTGGTCTCGAGCTCCTCGCGCATGCCCTCACGCAGGGTCAGCGGTGCCCCGGCGGTCGCGGACTCCTCGCCCGGCGCAGGAGACGCTCCCCCGGCACCACGTCCGGGGACGATCGCGGCCGCGTCGATCGCCCGCGACAGCGCGGTCTCCGCGGCGGCGCCGCGCGTCCCGAACGGGGCCCGCTCGGCCGAGGCCAGGGCCAGCTCGAGCTGGCTGAAATCCGCGGAGGTGATCTGCTGCAGGGTGCCGATGAACGCCGGGACGAGCGCGTGCCGGGCCCGCAGCTCGACGAGCAGCTGGCGTTTGGCCTCGTCGCACAGGGACCGCGCCATCGACAGCTGGTTGAAGCGCACGATCGTCACGACCAGTGCGACGAGGATGAGCAGCGCCAGCGCGCAGGCCGCGGTGACCAACCAGATCATGCGCGTCCGTCCTCTTCGTGGTGTGTCAGTCCCATGTCTCTCTTCGTCCGCCCTTCCCGAGCCTCAAGTTTACGCAGGGTTCACCTCGGACGGGAAAAGGTTACCGATGAGTCATGCCCGAGGGCGCGCGGACGAGGATTTCGACAGTTCGTCGCGGTGCGGTCGCCCGGGCGTTGCCCGCTCTTCACCCTGGGATCGTCCACTGGGGGTGTGAGAGTTGCGATCATTGCCGAGTCCTTCCTCCCCAACATGAACGGGGTCACCCACTCGCTGCTGCGGGTCCTCGACCATCTGCGCGACCGTGGCGACGAGGTCCTCGTCATCGCCCCCGGCACCCGCCGCGACGGCCCGAAGGAGGTCGCCGGCGCCCGCATCGTGCGGGTCCCCTCGATCTCCCTGCCCAAGTACCGGCGCATCCGCGTCGCACCCGGCGGGGTCGGCCGTCTGCGCCGGCTGCTCGAGGACTTCACGCCCGACGTCGTCCATCTCGCCAGCCCCTTCGTGCTCGGCTGGCGCGGGGTGCTGGCCGCGCAGAGCCTCGAACTGCCCACCGTGGCCATCTACCAGACCGAGGTTCCCGCCTATGCCTCGCGCTACGGGATGCACGGGATCGAGTCGATGCTGTGGTCGCACGTGCGCAACATCCATCAGCACGCCTCCCTGACGCTGGCGCCGTCGACGTACACGATCACCCAGCTGCGCGGCCTCGGCATCGCCGAGGTGGACCTGTGGGCCCGCGGAATCGATTCGACCCGGTTCGGACCCGATCACCGCTCGGAGGTGTGGCGGCGGTCCGTGGCCGGCGCGGGTGAGAAGATCATCGGCTTCGTCGGGCGTCTCGCCGCCGAGAAGCAGGTCGAGGACCTCGCCGTCCTCACCGACATCCCGGACTCGAAGGTCGTCATCGTCGGCGACGGACCGTGGCGGGCCCGCCTCGAGCGCACCCTGCCGAGCGCGCACTTCACCGGGTTCCTCGGCGGTGAGGCCCTGGCCCAGGCGGTGGCGAGCTTCGACGTCATGGTCGCCCCCGGCGAACTCGAGACCTTCTGCCAGACCATCCAGGAGGCGATGGCCTCCGAGGTCCCGGTCATCGCCCCGGCCCGCGGCGGCCCCCTCGACCTCGTCGACTCCTCCCGCACCGGGTGGCTCTACCCTCCGAAGGACCTGACGGCGATGCGCGGTCATGTCGTCGACCTCCTCGGCGACGAGGCGAAGCGCCGCGCCTTCGGACAAAGCGCCCGCGACCAGGTGCTGGGGCGGAGCTGGAAGAGCGTGTGCTCCCAGCTCATCGGCCACTACGCGCGGGCGATCGAGAACCCGCGGCCGCAGGTGATCGGACGCGGCTTCGGAATGGTCCCCTTCCGCCAGCACCCGCAGACCCAGATCTCCTGACCTCGGGCCCACCCGAGCGGTGTTCGCGGCAGAAGGGCCGCATTCAGTCGACGATGCCGCGGGCGTCGAGTGCCCGGCCCGTGTCCTGGGCGTACTTCACCGAGCGGAGGATCGCCGGGACCACGCGGGCCCTGATGCTCGTGTCCAGGCCCCTGGCCCGGGCGGCCCGATCGCCCTCGCCGAGCAGACCGGAGAGGTGGGAGATCGCCCGCACCATCAGGCCCGCGGTCAGGGCGATCGTGTCCGGGTTCACCCCGAGCAGGCGCAGCGGCGAGACGATCACGGTGAAGGCGTCGAGCAGCTGAGCCACGGTCGTCGTCAGCGTCAGCAGCAGCGCGGCCTGCACGCAGGCGAGGACCGTGCCCGCGACGGCGATCCCGGCCGAAAGGGTGCCGAAGACGAGCTGCATCCCGAGCACGAAGGCGACGAGGACGCCCGCGTAGATCCAGGTGAGGAGGAAGTGCCGGAGGCGCAGCCCGGCGCTGAAGCCGATCACCACGAGCACCGCGAGCATCGTCCAGTTGACATATCCGTCGCGGGCGATGAGCGCGACGATCCCGATCAGGGCGATGACGAGGAGCTTGAGCCCGGTGGGGGTGCGATGCAGCCACCCCGGTTCGCGGGCGACCTTCCCGAACAGCTGCAGCCTGGGGCGGATGCCGGCGCCGCGGCGCGAACGAGCCCCCGCGCTCATGCCGACTCGCTCATGATCAGCGCGCGGTAGGCCGCGACGGCGTCGGCGGGCGCGGCGTCGTGGACGATCCGTCCCTCATCGACGACCAGGGCGCGGTCGGCGAGGCGGGCGAAGTCGAGGTCGTGGGTGGAGAAGATCACGCGCACCCCGCGGCGGGTGACGACCTCGCCGAGGAGCATCCGCAGCTTCTCGCGATTGCGCAGGTCGAGCAGCGTCGTCGGCTCATCGAGGACGAGGATCTGCGGATCGACCGCGAGCACCGCCGCCAGCGCGACGAGTTGCCGCTGGCCACCGGAGAGTTCGTAGACGCTGCGGTCGGCCAGGTCGGCGATCCCCAGTTCGTCGAGCACCGCCAGCGCCGCCGCCCGCCGCTGCGCCTTCGGCACCCGCTTGCGCAGCGAGAGTTCGATGTCCTCGAGCGGGGTCGGCATGACGAGCTGGGCGGCCGGATCCGTGAACACGAACCCGACCCGGGACCGCACCAGGGCCGGCGCCGCGGCCGGGTCGATCCCGTCGATGAGCACCTGGCCCGAGTTCGCGCTGACGAGGCCGTTGAACAGCTGCAGCAGGGTCGACTTCCCGGAGCCGTTGGCGCCGATGAACGCGACCCGCTCCTCGGTCAGGGTGAAGCTGACGTCGGTGAGGATCGGCCGGTGGACCTCGCCGCCGGCCGTGTCATCGAGCACGCCGACCGCGACGTCGGCGAACCGGATCTCCCGCTCCCCCGCTCCAGGATCGGGCGCAGCCGCGGTCGCGCGCCGCCCGAGGCTCCGGCGCAGGCTCACCGCCCCGCGCTGCCTTCGCCGGTCGTCGGCCGTCCGGTCGTCGGCCGTCCGGTCGTCGGCTGTCCGGCCGTCACAGGCGCAGCGGGCCGGGCCTGCTGCCCGTGCGGTGCCACGGTGCGCACACCTCGGCGACGGAGGATGTCCGGGAATGCACGGTGGATGAGCAGCGCGACGGATGCGGCGAGGATGTTCTTGAGGACGTCTCCGGGCCAGTAGGCGAGGTCGGCGACGAAGGCGACGCCCAGGGGCAGGTCGGCGTTGATCGACATGCCGAGGATGCCGAGGGGATGGTTGAGCAGGATGCTCGCGCCCAGGGAGCCGGCGAACAGGGCGGCGGCGAGCGCGGTGCCGCGGAAGCGCCGGATCGCCCAGCGCGCAATGAAGCCCACGGCCAGCGCATAGAGGGTGAACGAGAGGATGTAGCCGGCGCTGGGACCGGCGAGCACGCCGATGCCGCCGCGCAGGCCCGAGAAGATCGGCAGGCCGAGCAGCCCCAGGGACACGTAGAGCAGGGCGGCGGCCGCGCCCCTCCAGGGCCCGAGGACGAGCCCGCACAGGGCGACGCCGAAGGTCTGGAGGGTGATCGGCACCCCTGCCGGGCCGACAGGGATCGGCGGCAGCATCGCCAGCGCCGCCAGCAGCGCGGCGAATACGGCGATGAGCGCGATGTCCCCCGCCCGGCTCGATCGCAGCGGCGAGGCGGGGGTGTCAGTGATCGTGTGAGTCATGAGGTCTCCATGGGTCGGTGGTTCCCGGTGCGGGCACCACCAACCATAATTGAACAGTGTTCAGGAGATGTCTGCGGGGTACAAAAACCTCGTCGCTTCTCTGATCACCCTTCCGCGGCTCACTCCCACTCGATGGTGCCCGGGGGCTTGGAGGTGACGTCGAGGACGACGCGGTTGATCTCATCGACCTCGTTCGTGATCCGGTTGGAGATCACGGCCAGGGTGTCGTAGGGAACGCGGGTCCAGTCCGCGGTCATCGCGTCCTCGCTGGAGACGGGTCGCAGCACGACGGGGTGCCCGTAGGTGCGGCCGTCGCCCTGCACCCCGACGGAGCGGACGTCGGCGAGCAGGACGACCGGGCACTGCCAGATCTCCTCGTCGAGGCCCGCCTTGGTCAGCTCCTCCCGGGCGATCGCGTCGGCGCGCCGGAGCACGGACAGCCTCTCCTCGGTCACCTCGCCGATGATCCGGATGCCCAGGCCGGGGCCGGGGAACGGCTGGCGGGAGACGATGGCGTCGGGGACGCCGAGCTCGCGGCCGATCGCGCGGACCTCGTCCTTGAACAGGGCGCGCAGAGGTTCGATGAGCTCGAAGGTGAGGTCGTCGGGCAGTCCGCCGACGTTGTGGTGGCTCTTGATGTTCGCGGTGCCGGAGCCGCCGCCGGATTCGACGACGTCGGGGTAGAGGGTGCCCTGGACGAGGAAGCCGATCTCCTCGCCCTCGTCCTTGGCCTCGAGCACGAGGTCGGCCGCGGCGGTCTCGAAGGTGCGGATGAATTCGCGGCCGATGATCTTGCGCTTGGTCTCCGGGTCGGTGACGCCGGCGAGTTCCGACAGGAACCGCTCCCGCGCGTCGATCGTCACCAGGCGCACGCCGATCGAGTTGACGTAGTCGGTCTCGACCTGTTCGCGCTCTCCCTGACGCAGGAGACCGTGGTCGACGAACACGCAGGTGAGCTGGTCGCCGATGGCCTTGTGCACGAGCGCGGCCGCCACCGAGGAGTCGACTCCGCCCGACAGGGCGCAGATGACCTTCTTGTCCCCGACGCGGGAGCGGATGAGCTCGACCTGTTCGTCGATGACCGATTCGTTCGTCCAGTCGGCCTCGAGCCCGGCCACCTTGTAGAGGAAGTTCTCGAGGATCCTCTGCCCGTTCTCGGAGTGGAGGACCTCGGGGTGCCACTGCACTCCGGCGAATCCGCGGGCAGGGCATTCGAAGGCCGCGACCGGGGTGTCCGGGGTCGAGGCGAGGACGTCGAAGTCGGCGGGCGCCTCGGTGACCGAGTCCCCGTGGGACATCCACACCTTGTAGCTGTCGGGGGTGCCCTCGAGCAGGGAACCGGGTTCGCTGACGGCGAGCGGGGTCGACCCGTATTCGCGCTTGTTCGTCTTGGCCACGCGGCCGCCGAGGCTGGTCGACATCAGCTGGAAGCCGTAGCAGATCCCCATCGTCGGAACGCCGAGGTCGAACACCTTCTCATCGAAGCTCGGGGCACCTTCGTCGTTGACGCTCGAAGGTCCTCCCGAGAGCACGATCGCGACCGGCTTCTTGGCGGCGAACTCGGACGCCGGGGCGTCGTGGGCGATGATCTCGGAATACAGTCCGGCCTCGCGAATCCGCCGGGCGATCAGCTGTGCGTACTGCGCACCGAAGTCGACCACGAGGACAGGAGGGACCTGTGTGCTCTGGGTATGCGTCATGGCTCAATTCTAATCACCGCGCCCGAGGTTCGACGTCATCGGGCGAAGGCTGAGGGGCCGCTGAGGGCGGGAGCCTCTTCGCGGGCTGCGGCCCGCACCGGCGGGCCGCCTCCTCGCCCTAGCTCGTCTTCGGCGCCACGACGACGGCGGCCTCGAGCTCGGCCTCGACCTGATGGGTGATCCGCCGTTCGAGGATGAAGGACATCACCGGCACCACCCCGGCCAGCGCCAGCACGATGTAGCGGCCCAGTGACCAGCGCATCTGCTGGTTGAGCCAGAAGCAGCCGATGAGGTAGACGACGTAGCACCAGCCGTGGCAGATGGCGATGGCCGCCGCCAGGTTGAACCCGCCGAACACGAGCGCCGAGGAGGGGTCGGCGGCGATGAGGTACTTGTAGATCATCTCGATGGTGAGGATGAGAAGCATCACACCGGTGATGATCGCCATCACCCGGTAGAACTTCACCGCATTGCGCGCCGAGGTGAAGCGCTTGACGCTCCACACGGAGCTGTCGTCGAAATCGGGGCGGGAATCCATGGACTCGGGTTCGTGGTTCACGCTCAGTGTCCTTCGGTCTCGTCGGTGGTGGTCGAATTGTCGCTGGTGGGTCGGTCACGGCGCCGCCGCTTCCCGCCATGACGGTGGGCCGGCAGCCCGGTCAGCCCCGCCATCACCTCGGGGTCGATCGTGGCCCGGCCCGCCGGTTTGATGACAACGTACTCCGTCCGGTTCGCAGGATCCTGAGAGTCGCCGCGCTCGAGGCGGCGGCGCAGGTAGTCGTCGCGCAGCAGCTGCCACCACATGTAGAGCGCCATCGCGGCGAAGATCAGCCATTCGACCGCGTAGACGGCCGACTGCAGGTCGAACCCGTCCTCGGCCCGGGTCGTGGTCGGGGGCACGGCGGTCAGCCCCTCGGTCCCGACCGAGGCACCGGGGCCGGCGGCGGAATCGGGGATGAGGAACCCGGAGTAGGTGAGCAGGTCCGGGAACATGTTGATCAGCTGCGAGGTCGACACCGTCGACACCTGTCCCGCGGGCAGGTCCTTGGTGGGCACCGGACCTTCGACGGGCCCGATCCGGGCCGTCATCTCCACCCCACCGGCCTCGGCGCGGGAGTTCATCGCCGTGTCCTCGTCGGTGGTGAAACCGCGCAGGACGGGGATCGCGATCGTCTTGGAGTCCGTGTCGGCGACCGCGCCCTCGCCGAGGTGGGCCCCGTCGGGAGCGAACATCGTCACGACCCAGTAGCCCCTGTCCCCGTCGAGGACCCGGCCGGGGACGACGACCTGGGCCTCGGGCAGCCAGTGCCCGGACAGGCTCACCCGCTGATCGGCGAGGATTCCCGGCATCGGCACCTGCGCGGCCATCACCTCGTTGAAGGGCTTGACCACCTCGAGGTTCTGGGAGTCGACGACGTCGTTCTTGTGCTGTGCACGGTCGACCTGCCAGGCCGAGAGGCCGACGAAGCAGGTGACCAGCAGCAGCACGAACACCAGGGACCCCAGCCATTTGGGGGTCAGCGCCAAGCGGAACAGACTAGACCCCCGAGCCCGGCTGGTAGGGAGAGACGGTGATGTCGACGCGCTGGAATTCCTTGAGGTCGAGGTAGCCGGTGGTGGCCAGGGCGCGACGCAGGGCACCGGCGAGGTTGAGCTCGCCGATCGCGGTCCGTCCGGGTCCGAACAGCACCTGCTCGAGGCTGCCCACGGTTCCCAGCTCGACGCGGTGTCCACGCGGGAGTTCGGGATGGTGGGCCTCGGCGCCCCAGTGCATGCCGCGGCCGGGGGCTTCGGTCGCCCGGGCCAGGGCCGTGCCGAGCATCACGGCGTCGGCGCCGACGCCGAAGGCCTTGACGATGTCGCCGCTCTTGCCCATCCCGCCGTCGGCGATGACATGGACGTAGCGGCCGCCGGACTCGTCCATGTAGTCGCGGCGGGCGGCATGGACATCGGCGATGGCGGTGGCCATCGGAGCGTGGATGCCCAGGGTCCGGCGAGTGGTGGCCGCGGCCCCTCCGCCGAAGCCGACGAGGACGCCGGCGGCACCGGTGCGCATGAGGTGCAGGGCCGCGGTGTAGGTGGCCGCGCCGCCGACGATGACGGGCACGTCGAGTTCGTAGATGAACTGCTTGAGGTTGAGCGGCTCGGCCTGGGAGGACACGTGTTCGGCCGAGACCGTGGTGCCGCGGATGACGAAGATGTCGACTCCGGCGTCGACGACGGTCTTGTAGAACTGCTGGGTCCGCTGCGGGGTCAGGGCGCCGGCGACGGTGACTCCGGCCTCACGGATCTGCTCGAGCCGGGCGGTGATGAGCTCGGCCCGGATCGGGGCGGAGTAGAGCTCCTGCATCCGCGCGGTGGCCATCTCGGAGGGCAGCTGGGCGATCTCGGCGAGCAGCGGGGTCGGGTCCTCGTAGCGGGTCCACAGCCCCTCCAGGTCGAGGACTCCGAGTCCCCCGTGCTGGCCCAGCGCGATCACGGTCTCCGGAGACATCGCCGAGTCCATCGGGGCGCCGATGAACGGAAGGTCAAAGTGATAGGCGTCGATCTGCCAGCTCAGGGACACGTCCTCCGGGTCCCTGGTGCGCCTGGCGGGGATGATGGCGATATCGTCGAGCGAGTAGCCACGTCGACCGCGCTTGCCTTTGCCGATTTCGATTTCTGAGCTCACCCGTACAGGCTATCCCACAGCCCCCACACAGGAATCTCAGCCCACTATGAGGAACGCGGCGTCTCCTGCGCCGCGCACCCGTTGGGCCCTCCACCCCCATGGCCTCGACGACGTGCGGGACCTCAGCGACGTGCGGGGGATCAGCGCTGCAAGTAGTCGGTCACGGCCGCCTCGGCGGCGGTGACGAAGGCGCGCACGTGCGGGAGGTGGGCTTCCCGGTCACGCACGTGCATGACGACCCGTCGCAGCGGCACCGGGTCGGTGAGGTCGACGGCGACCAGCCCGCGCGGCAGCTGGACCGTCGAGAGCCGGGGCAGGACGGTGACCGCGAGGCCCGCGGCGACGAGGGCGAGGGCGGCGAACTCGTCCTCCGAAGCGGCGAAGGTCCGCGGTTCGAATCCCGCGGCCGCGCAGGCGAGGTCGACGACCTTGCTCGTCGGCCCCGACCACAGGTCGTAGTCGACCCAGCGCTGCCCGGAGAGGTCCTTGAACGGCACGGACTCGAGCCCGGCGAAGTCGTGGCTGTCGGCGACGACGACCCGGTAGTCGTCGTCGAAGAGGACCGTGCGCGTCATCCCGGGCAGCTGGGTCTCGCCCTCCTGCGGCACCTCGTTGCGGATCTCGACGGTGCAGTGGCTGCGACGGACCTTCGCGGGTTCGTTGAGCTGGATGTCGAAGCGCAGATCGGGGTGCTGCCCCGCGACGGGGCCGATGATGTCCGGGAGCAGGCGGGCGTTGAACGAGGTGAAGGCGGCGATGCGCATGCGCGGGCGGTTGACGGACCGGTGGCTGTCGATGAGGGTGTCCAGCCTGCCCAGACCGGTGAACACCTCGGCCGATTCCTCGGCCAGGCGCCGGCCGAGGTCCGTGATCTCGATCCCGCGCCCCGATCTGCGGTACAGCGGGGCGCCGACGGATCTCTGCAGCGTGGTGATGTGCTGGCTGACGGTGGCCGGCGTGTAGTTGAGGCTCTTCGCGGCCGCGACCACGGAGCCGGTGGCGACGACGGCCCTCCAGATGCGCAGACGATGCAGATCCCACATGTCCTCAGCGTAACCGACGACCATCAGGCAACGCCTGATGGTGATTCAGAAATGATTGCCCTTCCCGATGCGTCATTCGCAGCCCTATTGCCGGAGAATTGAGTTCAGCCGACCCACCTGGAGGACCCCATGACCGGACCCGAACTCGCCACGATCGCCGGCGCCGCGACCGTCCTGGCCGTCACTCCCGGGCCCGAGACCATCCTCACCGTCCGGCTCTCGGCGCTGCGCCGCAAGGCCGGTCTCATCTATTCGCTGGGCTCGGCCACGGGCATGACGATCTGGATGATCGCGGCCCTGACGGGGGTCTCGGCCCTGCTCCGGGCCTACCCCTCGGCCCTGCTCGTCCTCAAGCTCGTCGGTGGTCTCTACTTGTGCTTCCTCGGCATCATGGCCGCGCGTCAGGCGCTTCGGATCCGCGCCGAGCTGCGCGGCGACGCACCGGGAGGACCGGTCAGCGCGATCGCGGAGGCAAGCGACGAGCTGATCGCCGCCGAGGCGGTCCGCGCCGATTCCGTCGAGCCGGGCCACGGCGCCGGCTCCTCCGCGGCGGGTGACGGCGGCGGCTCCTCGGCGGCGGGCGCGACCTGGGGGCAGCTGCGATCGCTCATCTCCTATCGGCGAGGACTCATCTCCTCGCTGAGCAATCCCAAGGCCGGCCTGTTCTTCCTCGCGGTCATGCCGACCCTGGTCCCGGCCTCCCCCACGGGCACCGACTACGCGCTGCTGATCACGATCGTCGTCGGACTGCTGCTCGCCTACCAGCTGGTCCTGGCGCTGGTCGCCGGTTATGCCGCGGCGGCCCTGCAGCGTCGGAGCACGGACTTCTTCATCGAGACGGTCTCGGCCGGAGTGCTCATCGCGATGGGCATCGCCGTGGCCGCCGTCCCGCTCTGACCCTGACCGCGACGGCAGACCGCGGGCCAGAAGCCATCCGAGCGACGATCGTGGTCGCCGATGACTTCTGGCCCGCGGTTCTCGGAGCAGCACCACCGGTGCCTCCGTCTCTCCGCCTGCCTGCGCAGCCTCACCGAGGCGGCCGTGCGCGGACAGGCCAGCTCCTTGAGCCCCTCTGGGTCAGGGGCGTCCTCCGTCTCGCGGGGAGGCACCGGGGCCGGGGTCGCCGGGGGGCGGCGTCGCTCCCGCTCGCGGCCCTCCACCGGCCGTCGACGACTTCGCCTCCTGGGCCGCATCCTCGGCGGTCTCGTTCACCGCTTCGGCGACCTTGTCGACGTCCACCTTGCCCAGCATCTTCGCCGCGGCCTCCCGGCCGCCGAGTCCGAAGGCCAGCGCCGCAGCCAGGGCGCCGCCGACGACGACGGCGCCGAACGCCAGGTTGACGATCGAATCGGCCAGTCCCATGTACTGCAGGCCCATGGCGATGAACAGTCCGATGGTCGAGTACCGCAGGACCTTGCTCGCCACGGAGTTCGTGATGAACTTGCCGATGAGCGAGGCGAGGAAGAACCCGGCCGCGATGATCACGGCGCCGAAGAGGACATTGCCGCCGAGTTCGAGGATCTCGTTGAGGATGTTCGTGATCTCCGGGAACCCGAGCATCCGAGCGGCCATGATCGCGAAGAAGATCATGATCGCGATCTGGACGATCTTGGTGATCACGCCGGAGGGGCTGGTGCCCTCGGGCACGATGCCCAGTTGCCCGATCGCCCGGTCGGTGCCGAGGCCGTGGAGGATCTGCTCGAGCAGGGTGCCGAGGAACTTCGCGATGGCGAAGCCGATCGCCAGCAGGACGACAGCGGCGATGATCGCGGGGATCGCGTTGAGGAAGAGTTCGAGCATCTGCTGCGCCGGCCGTGAGATGGCCTCGATGCCGAGCACCTGCAGGGCCGCGATCGCGACGACGATGATGATCACGCCGAAGACGAGATTGCCCGCCAGCGACGAGATCTTCGCGTTCGCCTCGGATGCGGGCGGAGGTCCGGCGTGCTGCCCGGGCTGCTGACCGTGGGCGGAGGCACCCGGGCCGGGGTGAGCCTGGCCCGGCATCGGCTGCCCCGGGTGGGGCTGCCCTGGCACCGGCTGGCCGGGCTGGACGTGGCCGGGCTGGGCCTGCTGCGCGGTCCGGGGCGCGGCACCGGGGTGGTCGCCGACTCCCACGGCCCGGTCGCCGAGCGAGCGGAACTTCGAGGTGATTCCGCTCAGGTCCACCGTGTTCAGCGCCGTCTGGACGAGCTGCTTGGCGATCTTCGCGAAGACGTACCCGATGAAGAAGATGAATCCGGCCCCGATGAGGTTCGGCAGGAATCCGAATATTCCGCCCAGCAGCCCCTGCAGGGGCGAGAGGACCTGATCGAGGTTGAACAGCTGCAGGACGGCGACCAGGCCGAACAGCCACACGATCAGCGCGGCGATCTTTCCGATCGACTCTCCTATCTGCTGCCCGTCATTTCCGCTGCGCTGCAGAGCCGGGACCTTGGTCACCAGTTTCCCGACAGCCCATTTGACGATCGCCGCCACGATCCACGTGAGGATCAGAATGGCAATTGCCAGAAGCACTTTGAAGAGGACCGACCACAAATCGGTGCCGCCCATGTTCATATCCATTTCTCCTTCGACTGAGGCGAGCAGACAAAGCCGTCTTTGCCGCCTTGTGCTCAGGAGTCTATTGAGAACCTAATCCCAGAACAAGGGAATTCACCCCATTTGATCTCGCGAGATGAAGAAATTCAGATAATCGAGAGAGTACATCCATGTATATATTTCAGCGCCTTATCAGAACGTTCATAAATAGGTAACGATTCGATAACAACGCATTCATGACCATATTGTTTCCCTAATGTTCGCCTCGCGATGATTAGCCGAAAGCCATTCATCTGGGCGTCGAATCGCCGGCTCGGTCGAATCCCCGTCGGAGTTCCGGCGCGACCGAGAGGTCGTCGATCAGCCGCGTTCCAGCGCGATCGGGAGGTCGTCGATCAGCCGCGCTCCAGCGCGATCGGGAGGTCGTCGATCAGCCGCATTCCAGCGCGATCGGGACGTTGTCGATCAGCCGCGTGCCGCCGACGTCAGCCGACACGAGCAGCAGGGCGGACCCGTGGAATTCCGGTGGGCACGGCTGGAACGTCGCGGCGTCGACAAGACTGAGGTAATCGACCTCGAGACCGGCCGCGGCCTCCAGCACCTCACGGGCCGCGGTCTCGATCGCCTTCGGCCGACGCCCCTCCTCGGCGGCGGCGGTGGCGGCCTGCAGGGCGCGCGGGATCGCTAGCGCGGTCTGCCGGTCGGCGGGGCTCAGATACTGGTTCCGGCTCGACAGCGCCAGCCCGTCGGCGTCGCGGACGACGGGCAGGCCGATCAGGTCGATGTCGAAGTTGAGATCGGCGATCATCCGCTGGACCAGGCAGAACTGCTGGATGTCCTTGAGCCCGAAGACCGCCCGATGCGGCGCGACGAGGGTGAACAGCTTCGCCACGACCGTGAGCACGCCGTCGAAGTGGCCGGGCCGGGATGCGCCCTCGAAGACCTCGCCCATCCGCCCCGAGCACACGCGCACCTCGGGCGCCGAGGGGTACATCTCCCCCAGGGCGGGCGCGAAGACGAAGTCGACACCGGCATCCTCGCAGGCGGAGAGGTCCGCGGCGAAGGGCCGGGGGTAGCGGACGAAGTCCTCGTCGGCCCCGAATTGGAGCGGGTTGACGAAGATGCTCGCCACCACCACGTCCGCGGATTCGCGGGCGCGGGCCATGAGCGCCTGGTGACCCGAATGCAGGGCGCCCATCGTCGGCACCAGGGCCACGGTGCCCGTCTGCTCGGCGCGCCACGCCCGCAGCGCCTGGATCCCACCGATGTCCATCAGCGGAAGCTCCTCTCGGGGTCGGGGAATTCGCCGCTCCGCACCTCGGCGACGTAGTCGCTGACCGCCGCGGACAGGACGGAGCGGAGGTCGGCGTAGCGCTTGACGAAGCGCGGCGCGGGGCCGGAACGCAGCCCGGCCATGTCCTGCCAGACGAGGACCTGGGCGTCGCAGTCGCTGCCCGCACCGATCCCCACGGTCGGGATCTCCAGCTCCGCGGTCACCCGCGCCGCCAGCTCCGCCGGGACCATCTCCATGACCACGGCGAACGCCCCCGCTGCGGCGACGGCGCGGGCATCGGCGAGCAGCGCCTCGGCCGCGTCCCCACGCCCCTGGACCCGGTAGCCGCCGAGGTTGTGCTCGGCCTGCGGGGTGAAGCCGATGTGCGCCATGACCGGGATCCCCGCCGCGGTGATCGCCTCGATCCGGGAGGCGATCCGCCGTCCGCCCTCGAGCTTGACGGCGTGGACGTGGGCTTCCTTCATGAACCGCACCGCCGTCGTCACCGCCTGCTCGTCGGAGATCTCGTAGCTGCCGAAGGGCAGGTCGGCGACGACCAGCGCCCGCGTCGTCGCCCGGGCGACCGAGCGCGCGAGCGGGATGAGCTCGTCGACCGTGACCGGCAGGGTGGTCTCGTACCCGTAGACGTTGTTCGCCGCCGAATCGCCGACGAGCAGGGCCTCGACGCCGGAGTCCTCGAAGATGGCCGCGGTGTACTGGTCGTAGCTCGTCAGCATCGCCCACCGCCGGCCCTCGGCCTTCGCCCTGATCAGGTCGAGCGTGCGGATGCGCCGCCGAGGCGCCGGCGTCGTCTCGGTCGGCTGGGCCGTCTCGGTCGGCGGGCCGTAGGGTCCTGGCTCCTCGGCTCCGTGGGAATCAACTGCAGTCATGGGATGTCCTCGTCTCGGCGTCGGCGTCTCTCGCCCCGCCCACACCACCCTAAGACATCACCCCACAAGCCCCTCGCCCCGCGGATCGAGGTCATTCTGGTCAGCGGAATCGCGGTCACGGCGGACCGGAATGTCCTCGATCTCGCGAAACCGCGTTTGCGCTTTCCACCCTGGGACGATTAAGCTCAAAACTGCGTAAAACTTCCAACCGAGGACGATGATGACCCCCACTGCTTCGATCGAGCTCACGCTCAAGGACATCTCCGCCGGCAGGACCTCAGGCTCCATGTGCTCCACCGATCTCGTCGAGGCACCATGGGACATCGACACCGCACCCGGGTACGGACCCGGCGCCTCGACCGCCGACCCGATCCCGGTCTCCGCCCCGCGGCAGGGTGAGATCCCTGTTGAGTACCGGGACGCCACGGTGGACGAGCTGCGGGAGCGGATCGTGCGGGCCAAGGCCGAGCTCGGCCACCGGGTCGTGCTGCTCGGCCATCACTACCAACGGGTCGAGGTCGTCGAGCACGCCGACTACATCGGCGACTCGTTCATGCTCGCCCGGGCCGCGCAGAACCATCCCGAGGCCGAGGCGATCGTCTTCTGCGGAGTCCACTTCATGGCCGAGACCGCCGATCTGCTCTCCACCCCCGACCAGGCCGTCATCCTGCCCAACCTCGCCGCCGGCTGCTCGATGGCCGACATGGCCGACATCGATCAGGTCGAGGACTGCTGGGAGCAGCTGAGCGAGCTGTTCGGCACCGAGCCCGACGCCGACGGCAAGGTGCCCGTCGTCCCGGTCACCTACATGAATTCCTCGGCCGCGATCAAGGGCTTCTGCGGCCGCAACGGCGGCATCGTGTGCACCTCGTCGAACGCCGAGGTGGTCCTCGAGTGGGCGTTCGAACGCGGTCGGCGGGTGCTGTTCTTCCCCGACCAGCACCTCGGACGCAACACCGCCTTGGGCATGGGCATCGACCTCGCGGCGATGCCGCTGTGGAATCCCGCCCGGCCGCTGGGCGGCAACGACGAGGAGACCCTGCTCGAGTCCACGGTCATCCTCTGGCAGGGCTTCTGCTCGGTCCACAAGCGCTTCACCCCGGCCCAGATCGCAAAGGCCCGGACCGAGCACCCCGGGGTGCGCGTCATCGTCCACCCCGAATGCCCCCAGGAGACGGTCGCCGCCGCCGACGAGTCCGGCTCGACGGCGTACATCACGAAGGCCATCGCCGAGGCGGCCGAGCCTGCGACCTTCGCGATCGGGACCGAGATCAACCTGGTCCAGCGGCTGGCCGCCGAACACCCGCAGCACACGATCTTCTGCCTCGACCCGGTCGTGTGCCCGTGCTCGACGATGTACCGGATCCATCCCGGCTACATCGCCTGGGTCCTCGAGTCCCTGCTCGCCGGCACCGTCGTCAACCGGATCAGCGTCGATCCCGAGGTCGCCGTCCCGGCCAGGGTGTCGCTCGAGCGGATGCTCGCCGCGAAGCCGCGGATCTGAGTCCGCGCATGGCACACGTCGTCATCGTCGGCTCCGGGATCGCCGGACTCACCGCTGCCCTGCGCCTGGTCGGACGCCACGAGGTGACCGTGGTGACGAAGGGACGCCTCGGGCAGTCGAACACGGCCCTGGCCCAGGGCGGGATCGCCGGGGCGCTCAACCCCTGCGACAGCATCGACGCGCACGTCGCCGACACCCTGGCCGCCGGAGCCGGGCTCTGCGACGAGGCCGCCGTGCGGGTGCTGTGCGCGGAGGGTCCCGAACGGATCCTCGAACTCGCCGCCGCCGGGGTCCGCTTCGACCGCGCCGGCGATCACCTCGGCGCCGGCCGCGAGAGCTGGTGCGAGTGGGCGCGGGGGCTCGAGGGCGCGCACTCGGTGCCGCGGATCTACCATTCCGGCGGTGATGCGACCGGCCGGGCCATCATCGAGGCGCTGGCCCTGGCCCTGCGCGCCGAGGTGGTGGCGGGCACGGTGATCCTGCGCGAGGACACCATGCTCATCGACGTGCACCCCGCCGGGATCACCGTCTGCGCCGACGGGAGGGTGGAGTTCCTCGCCGCCGATGCCGTCGTCCTCGCCACGGGCGGGGCGGGCCGGCTCTACGCGCACACGACGAACCCTCCCGAGGCCACGGGCGACGGCCTCGCGGCGGCGATCCGTGCCGGGGCCGTCGTGCGGGACCTGGAGTTCTATCAGTTCCATCCGACGGCCCTGGCCGGCACCGGCTTCCTCATCTCGGAGGCGGTGCGCGGGGCCGGTGCCCTCCTCCTCGATGCGGAGGGCAACCGCTTCATGCCGGCCCTCGATAACCGCGGCGAGCTCGCGCCCCGCGATGTCGTGGCACTCGCGATCCACCGGACCATGGCCGGCCAGGACGGTCGACCCTGCCTCCTCGACGTCCGTGGAGTCCCCGACGCCCCACGGCGCTTCCCGAGCATCGCGGCGGGGCTGGCCGGACACGGTTGTGACCTGGCCACCGACCCGATCCCGGTCACCCCTGCCGCGCACTACCTGATGGGCGGTGTCGTCACCGACCTCGAGGGACGCACGAGCCTGCCCGGGGTCTACGCGGTCGGTGAGGTCGCCCGCA
>JAPSIC010000190.1 GCA_031179165.1 Brevibacterium sp. | reverse complement strand
CGGTGAGCAGTTCGTTGAAGTACTCAGGAGCCCGTTCGAGGCCGGGGCGGATATCCTCGCGGTACTGGACCTTGCCGTCCCGGACCCATTCGCCCATATCGGACAGGAACGAGTCGTAGAGGGTGCCGACGAACTCGGTCTGGATGAAGCCGCGCACGGTCAGCGACTTCGACAGGATCGCTCCCATCAGCTGACCCGAGCGGTCCGGCCCGGCCGGCAGCTCGGTCTGGTTGTAGGTGGCGACGAGGCCGCAGACAGGAACCCGCGCGAACGTGTTCAGCCGCGGCAGGACGGCCTTGAGGACATCGCCGCCGACGTTCTCGAAGTAGACGTCGATGCCCTCGGGCACCGCCTCGGCGAGTTCCTCCTTGAGGTTCCCGGAGCGGTGGTCCAGGGCCACGTCGAAGCCGAGCTCCCTGAGGTGGGCGACCTTCTTCTCGCCACCGGCGATGCCGACGGCACGGGCGCCCTTGATCTTGGCGATCTGTCCGACCGCGGAGCCGACGGGACCGGTGGCGGCGGCAACGGCGACGGTCTCACCGGGCTCGGGCTGACCGATCTCGAGCAGTCCGGCGTAAGCGGTGAAACCGGGCATGCCGAGCACGCCCAGGGCGGTGCTCACGGGTGCGATGTCGGGATCGACTCGACGCAGGTGGGAGGCCCTCTCCACCGAGTACTCCTGCCACCCGCCGTAGCCGAGGACGATGTCGCCCGCCGAGAACTCGGAGGACTTCGAGTCGACGACTTCGGAGACGGTGGCTCCGACCATGACCTGACCGATCTCGACGGGCTTGGCATAGGACTTCGCATCCGACATCCGCCCGCGCATATAAGGGTCGAGGGAGAGGTAGAGGGTCCTCAGGAGGACCTCACCGTCCTGTGGGGATGAAATGGGGACTTCGTCGTGGTCGAAGTTCTCCGCCGCGGGGGCGCCGACGGGTCGGGACTTGAGGAGAATCCTGTGATTGGACGTCATGAGCAGACGATTCCTTTCTGTAGCGGACACGTCTTCGGCAGACGAGGCGGACGCCGGTTCCAGGACCGGTCGTCCGGGGACTAGATCCAGTCCCTGTCATAGCAACCACCTCTGACCCGATGAGATTCCCCGGCGGCGGGCTGCTCCGGACCAGGGCCGCGCTCGTGCGGTTCTGCCTGGTCACCGGTGGTGGGCTGCTTCGGGCTGGGCGCCCGGTCCCCGGCCTTCCCACCAGTACCCGCGAGTTCCACCGCGAGGCGTTCCCACCTGGGGTCGAAGGCCCACGCGAAATGGTCGAGGTTCTCGAGCACGCTCATGCCGTTGCGTCGGATGATGTCCGACCACGCGGCCGGCCACATCCCGTAGCGGGCGGCTGCGGCGAGTTCGTCGACGTCCTTGAACACGACCGCCTCGGGGTGGAGGAAGTCGCTCGGGTGCGGGTCGGCCGAGGCCGGAGTGCCGCTCGCCGTGCTCGCTCGGGGGAAGGTGATGTCGAGGATGTGGTCGCTGGTGAAGATCGCCGTGTTCGTCCGGCGGTGGGTGGCTTCGAGGTTGACGTACCATTCGACGATGCCGCTCCCGTCGGCGCAGTCACCGGCATCCGTGCCGGGGAACTCCTGGTCTCCGCCGGCGGAGGCGCCGGGCTTGAGCAGCACCCAGACCGAGAACGGCACCCGGGCGGGGACGATCTTGAGCACCCCGAGTCCGCGCCAGGCACCCGCGATGCCGACCCGCCTCGGCGCCGAGTCTGCCGGGCCGAAGCGTGCGCGCAGCGGGACGTCGTGGGGGTTGGTGTCCTCCCACCCGACGATGCGGGTGTCCGTCGTCGGGGTGCCTCCGGGCAGCCAGAGCACCACTCCAGCGGGCCCGTCCTCGATCACCTGCATCGGACGCCGCACCTCGGCGCGGTCGCGGTCGAAGTCGAAGCGTCTGCACGTCCAGGTCACCGTGTCACCGCGTGACCAGTACGGGGCCTCGCCGATGAATCTGGCCTCCGGCGGGACATCGATCTCGTAGGGGTCGGTGAATCGTGCTCGGTCAGCGCGGGCATCCATGGGGCGAGTCTATGCGCCGACGCTCGGTCCGCGGCCTCCCACGTGCCCACGGCTCAGCGAGTGCCCGCGACTCAGCGAGTGCGCAGCCATTCCTCGACGGTCACGGCCGACAGTCGCGGCGAGTCCGGGATCAGCCCGTCGCGGGAGACTGGCCCGGGAATCGGGATCCCGACGACCCGGCGCGGACGCCGGGCACCGCGTCCCCCGGGCAAGCCGCCGGAGCTCCGCGCGGCCTCGGCGCGGCTGATCGTCCGGGCGATCGTCGCGAAGTCGCTGATCTCGGGACCGGCGATCTCGAGCGTTCCCCGTTCGCCGGCGTCGATGGCCTCGGCCGTCATCCGTGCCGCCTCGGCCGCGGCCAGGGCGCGCACCCGCATGTTCGGCACGATCGTCACCGGGCCCGCGGTCAGGGACGTCGACTCCACCAGCTCGAACCACTGGGCCGAGCGGACGATGAGCAGCTGCTCGGTCGGCACCAGGCGGCGGTACACCTTCTCCTGGAGCTCTTTGGCCTGGTAGTAGCCGAACATCCTCGACGCCGCTGCCGGTTTGAAGGCGATCGACAGGCAGACGACGGACGCACCCGGGTGCTCGGCGGCGGCCAGTGCGATCTGGCGGGAGCTGCGGGAGAAGAAGTCGAGCGTCCTGTGCCGGGAGACGTGCGTGAAGTTCACGCAGTCGACGAGGACGTCGCTGCCCTCGGCCGCCTCGGTGACGCCCTCCCCCGTCGCGGTGTCGACTCCGATGCCCCGGTGGGCGGGGATGACGGAGTGGCCGCGCTCACGCAGTGCGTCGGCGAGCGGATGCCCGAAGGTTCCCGTGGCGCCGTAGACGGTGATCTGCATGCTTCGTCCCACTCCCCGCGGTGGCCCGCTCAGTTCTGGTCGATGTCGACGTCACCGGTCTCCGTGGTCACCGAGACTGGGATGACGCCCGTCCCCTCGGACTTCTTCGCGTCCTGGGAAGCATCGTACTGCTCCAGGTCCTTGGCCAGGGAGACGTCCCCGTCTGTGGAGTCGGCCGTGATCCGGTAGAGCAGCTCCTGCGGAAGCGCCTCGGCCGGGTCGGTGCCGACACCCTCGGGGCCAGTGCCCTCGGGGGCAGTGCCCTCGGTCGGGGCCGCGGCGGCCATATTGGCTCGGGCGACGTCCAGGCGCGGCAGGCGCAGGGTGATGTCGCCGTTGGAGGCCTTGGCCACGATCCCCGACAGCGGCGCCATCTCGTTGGAGAAGTCGAGTGAGATCTCACCGGTGGCGGTGGCGACGTCGACGCGGTTCCCGACACCGAGGCTGCTGCCGTCGATCGATCCCGCCTCGGTCTTGGCCTCGAGTGTGCCGAAGGTTCCATAGAGGTCTGTCGAACCCCAGTTGGTCGAGGTCCGCACCAGATCGGCCGAGCCGTTGATCTCGATGTCCCCGCCTTCGCTGCGGGTGACGATCTCCCGGTAGTCTCCGGCGATGTCGATGCCGCCGAACCCGCCGTTGAGGTCGAGTCCGAGGTCCTTCGAGGTGTCGGCGGGCACGAGCACCTCGAGGCGTGGGTCCTCGATGTGCTGCTGGTCGTCGACGGAGACGACCGCCGAGGTTCCGCCCTCCCTGACGTCGAGCGTCGGGGCCTGCCCGCGGGGGCCGGTGCCGGTGAATGTCACGGAGGGCGCGGAGGTGTCGGTGGCCTTGACGACGACATCGGCACCGGAGTCGAGGGAGATCTGCAGGTCCTTCACCGAGGTCGGCAGCGGTTCGCTGACCTCGATCCTGCCGTAGCCCAGCCGCGAGACGCCATGGGCGACGGTGATCCCGACGGGGATGAGGAGGACGATGATCGCGGCGACGACGATGAGTGCGCGCAGGCTCGAACGGGTCGAGGGGTTGAGCTGGACTGTGGCTGGCATTCTAGGCTCCGAGGAAAGTGAGTACGGCAAGGACTCTTCGGTTGTCCGAAGTGTCGGCCGTGAGACCGAACTTGGTGAAGATCGAGCTGATGTGCTTCTCGACGGCTCCGGCGCTGAGGTAGAGGGTGCCGGCGATCGCGGCATTCGACTTCCCCTCGGCCATGAGCTGGAGGACTTCGAGTTCGCGCGGGCTCAACGTGTCGAGCCCGTCGCGTTTGCGGGTGCGGACGAGGATCTGCGACACCACCTCGGGGTCGAGAACGGTGCCGCCTGCGGCGACCTTCTCGACGGCGTCGAGGAAGTCCTCGACGTCGGCGACGCGGTCCTTGAGCAGGTAGCCGAAGCCGCCGGTGTTCTCCGCGATGAGCTCGGAGGCGTACTGCTCTTCCACGTACTGGCTGAACACGAGGACCTTGACCTCGGGGTTCTGCTTGCGGATGAGCACCGCGGCCCGGATCCCCTCGTCGGTGAACGTGGGCGGCATCCGCACATCGATGACGGCGAGGTCCGGCGGGGTCGTGTTGATGACGGCGAGGAGTTCGTTGGCGTCCGCCACGGCGGCGATGACCTCGTGTCCCGCGTCGATGAGGAGTCGTTCGAGTCCGGCTCGCAGGATGGCGGAGTCTTCGGCGATCACGATGCGCATGGCACCTCCACAACTACAGTAGTAGGCCCACCGGCGGGGCTGGTCAGGTTCAGTGTCCCACGCGCCGCCTCGACCCGGTCGACGAGCCCGGCGAGACCCGTGTGCCGTCCCGAGCGGTCGATCCGCGCCCCGCCTCGGCCGTTGTCGGTGACGACGATCTGGACGGCGTGGTCGATGGGGGCGACGAGGACTCTGGCCTGGGAGGCGTGCGCGTGTTTGGCGATGTTGGTCAGGCATTCGGCGACGACGAAGTAGGCGACGGCCTCGGCCTCCCGTTCGATGCGTCCTTCGAGGCGGACGTCGACGTCGACGGGGATCGGCGAGCGGCCGGCCAGGGCGGACACCGCCGCGTCGAGGCCGCGGTCGGTGAGCACCGCGGGGTGGATGCCGCGGGCGAGTTGGCGCAGCTCGTTGACGATCCCCTTCGCCTCGGCGTGGGCTTCGCCGAGAAGCTCCTTGGCCCGCTCCGGGTCGGAGTCGATCTTGGCCTTCGCCATGCCCAGGGTCATGCTCAGGGCGACCAGGCGGGGCTGGGCTCCGTCGTGGAGATCGCGTTCGATGCGCAGCCGTTCCGCGGCCGCGGCTTCGATTCCGGCCATCCGCGCACGGTCGAGTTCGGTGACCTCCTCCTGCAGGGCTGCGGTGCGTGCCGGGGGCAGGAGGCTGCGGTCGAGGGCCCGATCGAGGTATGGGGCGAACCAGAGGATGGCCAGGGCGCTGCCCAGGACGATGAGGGCTCCGATCGCGACCCCGACCCTCCCGAGTCCCCCGGCTGGTCCGCCGAGGAAGAACGTGGTGATGCCCTCGGGGTTGATGGCGCCGAAGATCGCGAGGAGGGAGGCGCAGATGGCGGAGACGGTTCCCCCGACGATGACGGCCCCGAGCAGCATCTTCAGGAAGTGGTGGGCAGTCGAGCGCCAGAACGATCCGGACTTCACGAGCAGCCATCGGTCGTGGATGAAGCGGGTGAAGCCGGGCTCGCGG
>JAPSIC010000052.1 GCA_031179165.1 Brevibacterium sp. | reverse complement strand
CGCACCTCGGCGCTCAAACGCGCCCAGCAGCGCTCGGGAACAACCCAGTACCTGGTCCTCTCGGTCAGCTTCGAACTCCGGCGCGACGAGCAGTCGCTGCCCGTCCGCTACGCCCAGCTCGCCTCCGCCCTCGACCTGGAGATCGGACAGACCGCCCCGGCGACCATCGTCCGCGACACCGTGATCGCGCTGCGACGGTCCAAGGGCATGGTGCTCGACGAAGCCGACCACGACACCTGGTCGGCGGGATCGTTCTTCACCAACCCCATCGTCACGGACGCCGACTCGCTGCCCGTCGAGGCTCCCCGCTACCCCGTCATCGACCCTCTGAGCGGGGCGACGATCGAGGGGAGGACGAAGACCTCGGCGGCCTGGCTGATCGAACATGCGGGATTCTCGAAGGGTCACAGCGTCGGGGCCGGACGGGCCGGCCTGTCGACCAAGCACACCTTGGCGCTGACCAACCGCGGTCAGGCGAGCACCGAGGATGTGCTCGAACTCGCGCGGACGATCGTCGCCGGGGTCGAGGACCGGTACGGGATCACCCTCGAACCCGAACCGACGCTCATCGGCTGCTCACTCTGAGCCGTCACCGGCCGCCGTGGGTGCGCAGCCAGGCTTCGATGTCCCGTTGCGCCCGGGACCTGACGTCCGCGGGGGCGGCGGAGATCTCGAACGACTCCGCCGCCAGTCGGGCCAGGTCGGAGGCCCCCAGCCCCAGCCGCTGCGCGAAACGGTACTGATCAACCAGGCGGGATCGGAAGATGAGGGGATCGTCGGCTCCGAGGGCGACCTTCGCCCCCGCCCTCATCAGCGCTGAGAGCGGAACGTCGGCGATGTCCGGGTACACCCCCAGGGACACGTTCGAGCCCGGGCAGACCTCGAAGCCGACGCCGGCGGCGACCAGTTCGTCGAGCAGCCGCGGATCCTCCACCGCCCGCACTCCGTGCCCGAGACGGTCCGGGCCCAGCGCCTCGACGACCTCGCGGATATGGGCGGGTCCGAGCAGCTCGCCGCCATGGGGCACCGATTGCAGCCCGGCCCGGGAGGCGATGGCGAAGGCGCGGGAGAACTCCGCGGTGACTCCCCGCCGTTCGTCGTTGGACAGCCCGAACCCGACCACACGGCCGGGACCCGAGCCTGCGAACCGGACGGCCAGGCGGGCCAGGGTCCGGGCGTCGAGGGGATGGCGCGTGCGGGAGGCGGCGACGATGATCGCCATCCCGAAGTCGGAGTCGCTGACCGCGGCCGCCTCGTCGAGGATGATCTCCAGGGCCGGGGTGATGCCCCCGACGCAGGGGGCGTAGGAGGTGGGGTCGACCTGCAGCTCGAGCCAGCGCGAGCCCTCGGCGCGGTCGGCAGCCGCGGCCTCCCGGACCAGCCTGCGCATCACGTCCTCGCCACGGACGACACCGCGGGCCATGTCGTAGAGGCGCTGGAACCGGAACCAGCCGCGCTCATCGGGGCTGAGGTCGAGCGCGGTGGTGCCCAGCAGCTGCTCGGGCATCGACACGCCCGCCTCGGCGGCCAGCTCCCGCAGGGTCCCGACGGCCATCGAACCGGTGAAGTGCAGGTGCAGGTGTGCTTTGGGCAGGGACACGATGGGATCCGTCACCCACCCCACATTAACGGCACGGCCGGTGCGCATCCTTAGAATGGGGCCGTGTCGCACCGTCGGAGAATCTCAGCCCTGCTCACCCTGCTGGTGACGACCGCCGTCATCGGACTGCCCTGGGCGGTGCTGAGCGCGCAGGCCGATCTCACCTTCGGTCCGCACGAAGCGCACTACGAGGTCACCGCCGATTCGCGGCTCACGCTCGACTTCGGTCCCTTGGGCCAGCTGCTCATGCCCGCCGACGAGCACCTGCCAGCAGGACTGGGACTGGCGATCGAGGTCGGCGAGATCCCCGTCGCCGGCGACGGCGACGAGGAATCGCCGGCCGCGGCCTCCGACCGCCGGTCCACGGCCGGCGCAGGTCCCGACGACCCGGGCGGAGGCACGGTCGACGCACTCGGCGGCGACATCGCCTCCTATGCGCTCCTGTTCTCCTCACCACAGACCCAGATCGACCAGGTCGTCGAGGGGCTCACCCGCGACATCCTCACCCGCTGGGCACTGGCCGTCTGCGTCCTCAGCGGGGCCGGGGTGGCCGCGGCCTTCGCATTCGGCCCCATCCGCCCGGGCGACATCTGGCGGATCCTGGCCGGCAGGGAGCTCATCGCCGCCGGGCTCGCCGCGGTCCTCGTGTTCGGCGGCCTCGGCGTCGCCGTGCTCACCCGGCCGACACCGCTCGTTCCCGATCCCGCCTTCGAGGGCACCCCGCTCGAGGGCGGACAGGTCACCGGCCGCCTCGGCGGGGTGATCGACACCGCCGTGTCCGCCGTCGAGGACTTCGCGCGGCAGAACGACGAATTCTATGACGGGGTGCTCGCGAACCTCAGCGCCGAATGGGGCTCGCGCCCGCTGACCGGGCGCTGGTCGGACCGCGGCCTCGTCCCCGTCCCCGACGCCGCACCCGGACGGGGCGGGCTCCACGCGGACGTGTCGACGTTCGTGTTCGGATCCGACCTGCACTGCAACATCGGGATGGCGCGGGTGCTCTCAGACGTCGTCTCCCTGACCCGCGCCGACGGCTACATCGACGGCGGTGACATCACCATGACCGGCACCTCGGCGGAGAACTACTGCTTCGACGTCCTCGATCAGGAGCTGCCCGAGAATCTGCCGAAGGTCGTGGTCAAGGGCAACCACGACTCGACCGAGACGACCGACCACGCCGGCAGCAGGGGATGGGAGGTGCTCGAGGATTCGAGCGCCGAGATCGCGGGCGTCACGTTCTTCGGGGGACCGGATCCCCGTCGGACCGTGTTCGGTTCGGGTCCTCAGCTCGAAACCGACCTCACCGCCGATCAGTACGCGCAGAAGCTGCGACAGCAGGCCTGTGCCGCCGACTTCGACATCATGCTCATCCACGATGCCAGGATCGCCGGCCCCTCCCTGCGCGCCGGCTGCGCGGACTACGCCCTGAGCGGACACTGGCACCGCCGGGTCGGACCCGAACCCTGGGGGCTGGGAGTCCGCTACGTGAGTTCGACCACAGGCGGGGCACTGGCCGACTCACTGACCCCGGGGCCGCTGAAGATGGACGCCGAGCTCAGCGTCATCCGCATCGACAACCGCACGAAGCGGCCGATCGACATCCAGATCATCACGGTCAGCCCCGATCAGTCGGTGACCATCGGGGAGTGGACGCGCTTCCCGGAGCCGGTGCCCCTCGCCGCCCAGCCGCCCGACCGGCCCGCGGAATGAGGGGCCGCCGCCGGGCCCGACCGCCCTCTCACCAGCGCAGGGAGGTGCTGCCGGGAAGGGCTGGGTGCGACACGCGACCCGGCCCGGTTCGACTTCACGCCGCCGAAGACGGTATGCTCGTTTCTCGTGGTTGGGCACGACTCGACGAGCAGAGTCGAGAGTGCCGAATCGAAGGGGTGTGGCGCAATTGGTAGCGCAACGGTCTCCAAAACCGTAGGTTGCAGGTTCGAGTCCTGTCACCCCTGCGCAGTTGATCTTCGTCGAATCACATCGGCAAGACGCAGTCCTCGACTGGCTCGAAGCAATTGTGCAGTCCCGTAGAATCCAACCGAGTGAGGATGTGTGAGCGACACACCGGCAAAGAAGACTGACGCCGCGCCCAAGAGCGCCGCCAGTCGCAAGCAGCTCGGATTCTTCGGACGAATCCTGCAGTTCCTCCGTGAGGTCATGGCGGAGCTGAAGAAGGTTGTCACTCCGACTCGCAAGCAGCTCCTCAACTACACCCTCGTGGTGCTCGGATTCATCCTGTTCATGATGCTGCTGGTGACGGCTCTCGACCTGGTGTTCGGCAAGCTCGTCGGGTTCGTCTTCGCCGGCACCCCCATCTGGCCCCTGTGGTGACCCGCACCGGACGCTGATCCGGCAGACTCGGATACGATGTCTCACAACAGCTGCACAATCTCACAGCTCTCTTCAGTACGAGTTGTCCCTACACGCGAAGCGAGGAAATGATCGGTGTCGGAAACCAGTTCATCTGAACAGGAAACCCCTGAGACGGAGAACGTCACCGCCGAAGAGGCGAACGTTGCTCCATCGACCCCTGATGTCGAGGACGTCAACCGCGCCGACGGTGACTCCGCAGCTCCGGCCGCTGACTCCGACGTCGACCCCGACTCCGAGTCCGCCGTCGAGACCGAGTCCGGCAGCGACGTCGATCCCGACGCAGTGGCAGCCGCGGATGCTGCCGACGCCGAGTCGGACGCGGAGCCGGCAGCCGAGTCCGTGGACACCGAGTCCGAGGGCACCGATGCAGCCGAGGGCGAGCCCGCGACCGCCGAGGACGTCGACCCGGCCGAGGAATTCAAGTCGGAGCTGCGGATGCAGGAGGGTGACTGGTACGTCATCCACTCCTACGCCGGCTACGAGAACCGCGTCAAGCAGAACCTCGAGAACCGCGCCGTCAGCCTCAACCTCGAGGACTACATCTTCGAGGTCCAGGTCCCGATGGAAGACGTCATCGAGATCAAGAACGGTCAGCGCAAGCAGGTTCGCCGCGTCCGCATCCCGGGCTACGTGCTCGTGCGGATGGAGCTGACCGACGAGTCCTGGGGCGCGGTCCGCCACACCCCGGGTGTGACGGGATTCGTCGGCAACGCCTACGACCCGGTTCCGCTCTCGATCGACGAGGTCTTCACGATGCTCGCCCCGATCTTCGAGGAACGGCAGGCCGAGGCCGCCGCCAGCGAAGGTCCGAGCAGGGAGCAGGCGACCGCCGCGGCGCCCATCACCGAGGTGGAGTTCGAGGTCGGCGAATCGGTGCTCGTCAAGGAGGGCTCCTTCGAGGGCCACCCGGCGACCATCCAGGAGATCCGCCCCGACTCGCAGAAGCTCACCGTGCTGCTGTCGATCTTCGAGCGCGACGTCCCGGTCGAGCTCGGGTTCGACCAGGTCTCCAAGCTCTGAGCCCGACGGGGAGTCCCTCCCACCTGAGAACTCGGCGACAGGGCCCGGTGCGACCGGGCCCTGTCGCCGTCCAGCCACCCGGTGATCCGGTTCACAGCGGTTTGCCCGCAGGCCGCAGGGCATGGAATACTGGTGTGGTTTGATTGTCGGCCTGAATCGGCGGGCCGGCTTCAAGCGACGTGTCGCAGTTTCGGGCACGTCACAACTTTTAGATTAAGGACCGTACATGCCTCCCAAGAAAAAGGTAGCCGGCCTCGTCAAGCTCCAGATTCAGGCAGGTGCCGCCAACCCGGCGCCTCCGATCGGTCCGGCGCTTGCCCAGCACGGCGTCAACATCATGGAATTCTGCAAGGCCTACAACGCCGCCACGGAATCCCAGCGCGGGAACATCGTTCCCGTCGAGATCACGGTGTACGAAGACCGTTCGTTCACCTTCGTCCTCAAGACCCCTCCGGCAGCCGAGCTGATCAAGAAGGCTGCCGGCGTGAAGTCGGGTTCGGCGACTCCTCACACCACCAAGGTCGCTCACCTGAGCGCCGAGCAGGTGCGTGAGATCGCCACCACGAAGATGCCCGACCTCAACGCCAACGACCTGGATCAGGCAGACCGCATCATCGCCGGCACCGCTCGCTCCATGGGCGTGACCACCGACATCAAGCTCTGAGGACAGCGTTCACGCTGTCACCGGAGACACACCAGTGGCAGGGCTCGCGCGGCCCACACCACGACTGCAAGGAGAAGAGCAGATGGCAAAGCGTTCAAAGGCCTACGCGGCCGCGGCAGAGAAAATCGCTGCCGATGTGAAGTACGAACCGGCTCAGGCGATCGCCCTGGCCAAAGAGACCACCGTGGCCAAGTACGACGCCACCGTTGAGGTCGCCCTCCGCCTGGGTGTTGACCCCCGCAAGGCGGACCAGATGGTGCGCGGCACCGTCAACCTCCCGCACGGCACCGGCAAGACCGCCCGGGTCCTGGTGTTCGCCGCCGGCGACCGTGCAGAGGCTGCTCGTGAAGCAGGCGCCGACTACGTCGGCTCCGATGACCTGCTGGAGAAGGTGGCCAACGGCTTCACCGACTTCGACGCCGCCGTGGCGACCCCCGACATGATGGGCAAGGTCGGTCGACTGGGCAAGGTGCTGGGCCCCCGCGGTCTGATGCCGAACCCCAAGACCGGTACCGTGACCATGGATGTGGCCAAGGCCGTCACCGACATCAAGGGCGGAAAGATCGAGTTCCGCGTCGACAAGCACTCGAACCTGCACTTCATCATCGGGAAGGTCTCCTTCTCCGAGCAGGCGCTGCAGGAGAACTTCGACGCCGCGATCGAGGAGATCCTCCGCCTCAAGCCCAGCTCCTCCAAGGGCCGCTACATCACCAAGGCGACCGTGACCACCTCGAACGGTCCCGGCGTCCCCGTCGACCACTCGACGCTGCGCGTCTGATCGACCGCGCTGCGGACCTGATCGGCAGCTGAGATCCCGCCCGGTGCGGGACCTGCGAGAGCGGGTGGGAAGTGAGAGCATCACTTCCCACCCGCTCTTCGCGCGTCCTGGGCACTTGTGGCTCGCGACTCACCTCGATAGATTATGGACAGCACGGCCTCTCGGCCGTGGACGACGCCGATGGAGGTGGGGACGCGCTCGACATGAATCCGATGCCCCTCCTCGGCGACGACTACCAGCGCAGAGTCCGCTGGGCGCACGACAATCTCCACGACATCGCCTCCTCACCCGCTCCCGGCCTCGGCGTGCGACCGTCCATCCTCGAATCCTGGGCTCGGTCGGTCTCCCGACTGCGCGATCCCGCCGCGGTCCGGGCGCGGCTGACCTATCAGGGCGATGAGCTCGCCGAGGTGCGCCGGGAGCACCCGTTCCACGCCGTCATGCCGATGCTCAGATCCCGGCTCATCGACCCCGCGGTCGACGCGGGGATGCTCGTCGCCCTCGGCGACGCCGAGGGGTGCCTGCTCTGGGTCGAAGGTGAACGGGCCGTGCGGGACCGGGCCGAGGCGATGGGCTTCCTCCCCGGCACCGATTGGTCGGAGGACACGATGGGAACGTCGGCGCCGGGTCTGGCTCTGCGCTCCCGCGCGCCCGCCCAGATCGGCCGCGCCGAGCACTTCGCCGCCGAGGTGCACTCGTGGAGCTGCAGCGCCGTGCCGGTGACGGATCCGACGACGGGTCGGGTGCTCGGCATCATCGACGTGACCGGGGGAGACGACGCGGTCTCAGCCCTGGTGATGCCGCTGCTGACCTCGACCGCCCGCGCGGTGGGGGAGAGCCTGAGCCGACGGGCCGGCCCGGCCGGCAACGGTGCGCGGTCCGTGGGCGCGATGGGTCCCGGCGCGGCGGAGGCCGCGACGGCCGACGGCCCGGCCCGACTGCAGACGATGGGCACCACTGCGCAGCTGACCGGGGCCGACGGCACGAGACTGACCCTGACCAACCGCCATGCCGAGATCCTGCTCCTCCTCGAACTCCACCCACAGGGCATCACCGGCAGCGGGCTGGTCGAGCAGCTGTGGCCGGCCGGCGGCAGCGAGGTCACGGTGCGCGCGGAGATGGCCCGGCTGCGGCGGACGATCTCTGCGCTGGCCTCCGTGCGCATCGAGGCCCGGCCCTACCGGATCCGCGGACACCTCCACAGCGACCTGACCGGGGCCCGGCGGGCGCTGGAGGGCGGTGACCTCGACACCGCACTCGCGGCCTGCCGCGGACCGGTGCTGCCCGACTCGGAGGCGCCGGGAATCCGTCAGGTCCGCGCGGAGATCGAGGCCCTGCTGCGCCAGAGCCTGCTCGAACGCGGCAGCTGGCAGCAGCTGTGGCGCTACGTCAACCTCGACCAGGCCCGCGACGACGCCGAGGCGCTCATGACCCTGCTGCGCCTGGCCCCTGCCGACGCCCCCGAGCGCAACGCCGTCGTCGTCCGGCTGGAGGCGCTCGGCCGCTGATGCAACGATGATGCAACGTCGGACTCGCTAGCGTGGGAGGCCCATCGGAGATATGACTCCGGTCACAGATCCCGCACCAGAGGAGTTGCCATGACTGTATACGCTCAGCCCGGCCAGGACGGTTCGCTCATCAGCTTCAAGTCGCGCTATGAGAACTACATCGGCGGCGAATGGGTGCCGCCGGCCCAGGGCAACTACTTCGAGAACCCCAGCCCGGTGACCGGCCGCCCGTTCACGGAGATCCCCGCCAGCACCGCCGAGGACATCGAGACCGCACTCGACGCCGCCCATGCCGCCGCACCCGGCTGGGGGAAGACCCCGGTCGCCGAGCGGGCGCTGATCATCAGCAGGATCGCCGACCGGATCGAGGAGAACCTCGAGATGCTCGCCGTCGCCGAGACCTGGGACAACGGCAAGGCCGTGCGGGAGACCCTCAACGCCGACCTGCCGCTGGCCGTCGACCACTTCCGCTACTTCGCCTCGGCGATCCGGGCACAGGAGGGCAGCCTGTCCCAGCTCGACGAGGACACGGTGGCCTACCACTTCCATGAGCCTCTCGGCGTGGTCGGGCAGATCATCCCCTGGAACTTCCCGCTGCTGATGGCGACCTGGAAGCTCGCCCCCGCCCTGGCCGCCGGCAACGCCGTCGTGCTCAAACCGGCCGAGCAGACTCCGGCGTCGATCCTCGTCCTGGCCGAACTCGTCGGCGATCTGCTGCCGCCCGGGGTGCTCAACATCGTCAACGGCTTCGGTCCCGAGGCCGGCAAGCCGCTGGCGTCGAACAAGCGGATCTCGAAGATCGCGTTCACGGGTGAGACCACGACGGGGCGTCTGATCATGCAGTACGCCTCCCAGAACATCATTCCGGTGACGCTGGAGCTCGGCGGCAAGAGCCCCAACATCTTCTTCGAGGACGTGATGAGCGCCGACGACGCCTACTGGGACAAGACGCAGGAGGGATTCACCCTCTTCGCGCTCAACCAGGGTGAGGTCTGCACCTGCCCCTCCCGTGCCCTGATCCAGGAGTCCATCGCCGCTGACTTCCTCGAGGCGGCCGTGGCCCGGACCCAGAAGATCGTGCAGGGCAATCCGCTCGACACGGACACGATGATGGGCGCGCAGGCCTCGAACGACCAGTACGAGAAGATCATGTCCTACCTCGACATCGGCAGGCAGGAGGGTGCCGAGGTGCTCACCGGCGGAGCCGGCGCCGAACTCGACGGCGATCTGGCCGGCGGCTACTACGTCCAGCCGACGATCTTCAAGGGCCACAACCGGATGCGGATCTTCCAGGAGGAGATCTTCGGCCCGGTCGTGTCGGTGACGACGTTCAGCGACTACGCCGACGCGATGGCGATCGCCAATGACACCCTCTACGGGCTGGGAGCGGGGGTGTGGAGCCGCAATGGCAGCATCGCCTACCGCGCCGGACGCGACATCCAGGCCGGACGCGTGTGGGTCAACAACTTCCACGCCTACCCGGCCCATGCCGCCTTCGGCGGCTACAAGGCCTCGGGCATCGGACGGGAGAACCACAAGATGATGCTCGACCACTATCAGCAGACGAAGAACCTGCTCGTCAGCTACTCCGACAAGGCCCTCGGATTCTTCTGAGCCCTGCCGCCTGCTCCGAGGCTGTGCGAACGCGAAGGAGCCGTCCCCTCACCGAGGCGGCGGCTCCTTCGGCTGGTCCGCCTCGGCGAAGTCGGCCGTGACTGTGTCCAGCGTCTCCTGGGCCGGGCCGCCCGTCGATTGGACTCACCTCGGCGTCGGCGGTTAGACTTGAACCACCCAAGACCGTCGGTCTCCACGGGACCAACATGATTCGCAATCGGATCCTGCTGCTCGTGGACGAAGACTCCTTCAGGGAGTGACCTGCGCAGGTGAGCCGAAGAGTCGTCTTCGTCGGAACTCGAGTTCTCGATGAGCGTTCTGCGCATGCCTGCGTGGAGCGCTCTTTTTGGTGTCCGGACACGATCGGCGCCTGTACGAAAGGAATACCATGGCGAGGCCAGACAAGGCAGCCGCAGTAGAGGAGCTCAAGCAGCAGTTTGAGTCATCCGACGCTGTATTGCTGACCGAGTACCGCGGTCTCACCGTTGCGCAGATGAAAGAACTGCGCACTGCACTCGGTGAGAACGTCAGCTACGCCGTGGTAAAGAATACGCTTACTGCCATTGCAGCCAAAGAAGCCGGAATCAACGATCTCGATGAGCACCTGACGGGGCCCACCGCGATCGCATTCGTCAACGGTGAACCACCAGAGGCTGCGAAGGCATTGCGTGACTTTGCCAAGGCGAATGCTCAGCTCGTTGTGAAGGGCGGCTACTACGATGGCGCCGTTCTCAGCGCTGAGCATGTCAACCAACTTGCCGACCTCGAATCCCGCGAAGTGCTGCTTGCAAAGGCAGCTGGTGCAATGAAGGCAAGCCTCCACCAGGCGGCTTACCTGTTCACCGCTCCGCTGGTCAAGGCCGCTCGCACCGTCGATGCCCTTCGCGAAAAGCAGGACGACGCTCCTGCCGACGCCTGAGCATCACCCCAACAAACCGGTCACTGACCGTGACCACCACAGGAAGGACTGGCCACCATGGCTAAGCTCACCACCGACGAGCTCATCGAAGCTTTCAAGGAGCTCACCCTGATCGAACTCTCCGAGTTCGTCAAGACCTTCGAAGAGGTCTTCGAAGTCGAAGCAGCCGCACCTGCTGCCGTTGCCGTTGCCGCCCCTGCCGGTGGCGCCGCCGAAGCCGCTGAAGAGCAGACCGAATTCGACGTCGTGCTCGAATCGGCCGGCGAGAAGAAGGTTCCCGTCATCAAGGAAGTTCGCGGACTCACCTCCCTCGGACTGAAGGAAGCCAAGGACCTCGTCGACTCGGCTCCGGCCGCCATCCTGGAAGGCGTTTCCAAGGAAGCCGCCGACAAGGCCAAGGAAACCCTCGAGGGCGCAGGCGCAACCGTCACCCTCAAGTGATGACCTCTGCCGCAGCCTAGCGCTCGGCACAGGAGAAGAACCCCGCAGCTGCATGCTGCGGGGTTCTTTCGTGTTCCTGATCCGCAACGCCTGCGCCGGCTGTGTGGGAGCTCGCGGGCGACGTGCGCATATTATGATTGGGCGGTGACGACGAGAACTCAGGCAGAGCTGATGGAGCACTTGGCTTCCCGCCTGCAGAAGTCCTGGGCACTCGACCCGCTGTTCATCGACCCGAGCATCAAGCCGGGTCTCACCCCGAATCAGGTCAAGGCGCTGCGGCGCGCGTCGACCGAGGTCGAACAGCAGGGGCTGCCCCACTTCATCGCCGTCGTCCCGCCGCTGCCGATCCCCGCCCGCAGCTCCGCAGGCTGGGCGCGGTTCACCGCCGACCTGGCCTTCACGATGCACGAGAAGTCCGACGCGGAGCACACCCTCGTCCTCTTCACCGAGGCCGACGCCGCCGCCCGGACCCTGGCCTACCTCGTCGACGACAACGGCCCAGCGATTCCGAACGGATCGGATCAACTGCAGCGCTCGGCCTCGGGGGATTTCCTGCCCGTCGAGCTCGCCGTGCCCCACCACCTCGGCGTGCTCAGCGCCACGGCGCTCGGCACGAAGCCGCCCCCGCCACCGAACTTCAACCCCCCGGACGTGGGCGAGAGCGATGACGACTACATCGAGGCCACCGGCCTCGACCTCGGCAACCCCGACCTCCTCGTCTTCACCGCCACGACCCTGGCCGCCGTCGGGCTGGGGGCCTGGCTGCTGCGGCGACGGACGAAGTACGAATGGCGCAGCGCTCTGACGACCGCGCCCGAACTCAGCCGCAGGCACAACCTGAGCCGGAGGGTCGAGCGCGCACTGACGGCGCTGCCGGAGCCGACGACGAACGCCGAGGCGCAGTGGGCGGCGTTCGACCGGGGACGGCGCGTGCAGGAGGCGATCACGGCGATCACCGCCGCCCACCCGGACTGGGCGAGCCACCCCGACTTCTCCCACCGCCACGCCATCCGCGCCCTCACCCGCACCGACGCCTGGGTGCGTACGACATTGGGGGCCGCCTCGGCGCAGGCGGGGGAGCCGCGGTTCTGCTTCTTCTTCCCCTCCCACGACACCGATGTCGAGCCCTTCGCCTGGAGGCAGGGCAGGACGACCCTGACCGTGCGACTGTGCGCGGACTGCCGCCGCGACCTCAACGCCGGGGGCGAACCGGAGTGTCTGATGGTGCCGAAGAACGCGGGGGTCAGGAGGACTCGCCCCGTTCCCTACTTCCAGCGCCACGACTCCTACGCCTTGTCCGGATTCGGCAGCTTCGCCGCGCTCGAGGACGCCGTGGCCGAGTCGGGTGTGCCGGGAGCGGGGGCGCGACGATGACGCAGAGACGACCACTCACCCGAACAGCCCCTGGCACGACCGCCGGCACTGGCAGCCGGCGTCCGGGGTGGATCCGCATCGGCGTCGCCCTCGCCGTCTTCGCGGGTGTCGCCGCCGGTTCCACCGCCTACAGCGCCTCGCTGTTCGAGGAGGCGAAGCAGGAGCGCATCTCGATGGCCGAGAGCGAGGACATCCTCGTCGATTCGATCTACTCCGACCGCATCGAAAGCCAGTACGATCCCGACTACGACCGCAGCCGGTACCAGCAGATCGCAGCCGGGTTCGACGACGACGGCATCCACGTCGACGAATACCTCGCCTTCGAGATGGTCGACGCCGACCTCGAGGCGATCCGCGAGGAGGTCAGGGGGCTCGAGATCCCCATCCACGTCGCCTTCGTCGCCAGCTCCGAGGGCGATGACGCTGACGGTGACCTCGACCTCATCGCCGCTCGGATCGCCGCCGAGCTCGACGACGAGCAGGCGACCGTGCTCGTCATCGGCGGCATCGGCGAGGGACTGGGACACAAGGGAGTGGTGCGCAGGCCCGAGGAGCGTCCCGACTACGGGGAGATCAACCAGCCCTATTCGACGACGGCGCTGACCTGGGTGCGCGCTCTCAAGGATGCCGAGATCGACGACGGCGGACTGGTTGCGGACTCGATCACCGACGAGAACGGAGACCCGATCGTCGTCAATGAGCGAACCGACCCGAACCCGCGCGACCTCGACTACGGGGTGGGTTCGGCCGTCGCCGGCGCGAGCTTCGGCCTCCTCGTCGGCGCCCTTGTCACCGGCACCGGCGCCTCCATCCTCGCCGCCATCCGGCACCGCCGTGACGCGGCGCAGACCACGAACCGAAAGAGCTGAGAAGTGGACGCACAATCCATCGCCGAGGCGCTGAAGACCGACCCGTTCCACATCGATCCGGCGGTCGCCGACCAGCTTGACGCGAGGCTGCTCGAGACCGCGAAGACGAAGGCGAAGGCCCCCGACTTCGACGTCTATGTCATCGCCGTGCCCGATGAGCACATCGACAGGGACCTGCTCGAGCAGGTCAAGGTCTTCAACGGAGGGGAGGGGTCGTTCATCATGATCAACGGCGGCACCGACCTCGCCGTCGACGTCCGGTTCGAGGACGAGCACGAGCTGCAGATGCAGGTCATGGAGCAGATGTCGGTGGGCTACGACACCTGGAGCCACGGCACCCCCTCGCTGACGAAGCTCAACATCCTCCTCGACCTCTACGCCGACCCGCAGACCGCCGCCGACGAGGGCGCCGGCTCCACCGTGGAGGAGGTCGGTCAGGGTGAGGTCGTCCAGGACACCTCGGGCGGCTTCGCCCCGGTCTTCCTCGGCGGATCGGTCCTCGTCCTCGCACTCGTCATCGCCGGCGTCTTCCTGCTGAGGAATCTGCGGGAGACAAGAGCCCAGGCGCGCAGAGAGCAGCAGTACCGGCTGCCCGGCGATCTCCTGCGCAAGGTCGACTCGCTGCAGCGGAAGTCCCTGCGGGAGAGCATCCACGCCGACACCACGAGCATCGCCGGCCAGCTGGACCGGCTGCGGCTGCGCAGCTTCGACGAAACCGATGCCGCTCGGGTCTCGCGGGCGCTCGACGCCTACCAGTGGGCGCGGACGATCGTCGACGACGAGACCGTGGACCGCCTCGACCTCGCCGGTGCGATGGTGCTGCTGCGTCAGGCGGGACGCGAGATCGCCGAGGTGGGGGAGCACCGAAGGAGGCGCGGACGGAAAGTCGGGCTCCCGCAGAGCCTGTGCGTCGTCAATCCCCTGCACGGGGAGGCGACGACCACCGCGCGCGTCGATGCCGATGGACAGAGCGTTCGCGTCCCCGTCTGCGCCGACTGCTCCAGCGAACTGCGAGCCGGCCACCGGCTGCAGTGGATCTTCGACGGTGACCGACCCTATGTCGAGGGCACGAGCATCTGGTCGCAGACCCTGTTCGGTGTCATCGGCGGAGATCTCGTCACCGCGCTCCAACGGCAGCGGCCGGGACAGGACTAGGTCCGACCGGGCTCGCGGCTCAGTCCAGACGCAGCTCGCACTCCCGCGGGAAGGTGCGGTCATGCTCACCGGGCATCGCCCGGGCGGGCAGGGCCACCTCGGCGTCGGCGGACATCGTGCGATAGCCGTCGATGTCCGCGCACTGCCGGGCCACGAAGTCCCGGTCGACGACCACCCCGTGGCCGGGCACGAACACGCTCGCCTCCGAGAAGGAGAGCACCGTCTCCAGGCTCCGGACCCAGTCGCCGAGGGCCGCATCGGCGCCGGCCTGCGGGGGATCTCCCTCCTCCACGAGATCGCCGGTGAAGACCACGCCCAGGTCGGGCAGGCGGACGACGACGTCGGCCGTGGAGTGGCCGCCCAGGACGTGGAACTCCACCCGGCAGTCACCGAGGTCGAGGACGGAGTGCCCGGACTCGATCGGGGTCACCTCGACGAGGAGATCCGCCGGGTCCGCGGGCAGCTTCCGGGCGAACTCGTGAGTCTCCGGGTCGCTGCGGAGCGCGTCGAGTGCGATCCAGGAGCTCGCCTCCTGGTCAACGGCGAAGGACCGGGAGGCGAAGAAGGTCCCCGCGCCCTCCGCCGCCAGCGCGGAGTTGCCGAAGCAATGGTCCCAGTGGTCGTGGGTGGTGACGACATCGATGGGGTTCGGCCGCCCATTGGCCGCCTCGCTCAGCGCCGCCGCTCGATGCGCCAGCAGCCTGGCCGTGTTCGGGCCCGGCCCGGAATCGATGATCAGGCTGCGCTCGCTGCCGGTCACGATCCCGCAGTTGACCCGGGCGGGGTTGAGACTGAGAACATTCACCTTCGCCATGAGAGGAGTCTAGACTGTGGACGATCCCAACCACTGCGAGGACGTCCATGGACATCACCCACCTCCGGGCCGGCGCTCTCGGCGCCGCCGAGCTCGACACCTTCCTCGACGCTGTCATCGACTTCGACGCCCGGGAGAATGCGGCCTCCGGCCTGGGCCCCGACTTCGATCCGCTGCCGACCCTGGTCCGGCAGGAGTTCCTCACGAGCACCGAGTACACGACTCGCGAATTCTGGATCGGCCGGGTCGACGGCGACATCGTGGCCAGGGGGATCGCGCACCTGAGCCTGCAGGACAACCGCGAGCAGTCCGAGATCTGGCTGGCCGTCGATCCGCGGCGGCGTCGGCAGGGACTGGGCACCCGGCTGCTGGCACGGATGGAGGCGGACCTGGCGGCGGCCGGACGAACCCAGCTGCGCAGCTACAACGAAGTCGCCGCCGCTGACTGCCTCCGACAGCGACGCGGCGCCCACCTGGCTGCCGGGTCCGGCAGCGGCAGCCTGCCCCGCGCGCTGCCCGGGATCGCGTTCCTGACCCGGCGCGGCTTCGAGCTCAGGCAGGTCGAACGCTGCTCGGTCGCCGAGACCTCGACCGCCGCGCAGATCGACATCGGCGCGCTCGCCCCGGGGTATGCGATCGCGACCTGGAGCGGGGCGACGCCAGAGGAGCATCTGCGCGGGATGGCGGACCTGCACCGGAGGATGTCGACCGACACCCCAGGCGCGGCCGAGCTGATGGAGGAGGAGACCTGGGACGCCGAGAGGGTGCGCCAGCTCGACGCGGAGCGGATCGCCGCGGGGGAGACCATGCACACCGCGCTCGCCCTGCGCGGAGGCGAGGCGGCGGGCTTCACCGAGGTCAGCGAGCCCGCCGACCGGCCGGAGGCGGGATGGCAGGGGGCGACGCTGGTGGCCGCCGGCCATCGCGGTCACCGGCTCGGAGCGCACCTGAAGATCGCCAATCATCGGGCCCTGGCCCGGTCGACCGGGGTGCGACGCGTCTACACGTGGAATGCGGTCGAGAATTCGTGGATGCTGGCCATCAACGACCTGGCCGGATTCGCCACTCACGCCTGGACCGGGCTGTGGACGAAACGCCTTGCATGACTTGACCGAATGCTATAGGCTTGATATTTGCGTTGCTCTGTCTGTGGCGTGCCTTCATATAGCGGGGGGCACTCCAATTCCACTCAAGTGAACCACGTTGTCGCCCGGTGTCGAAATCCGACACACCAGCGGATGTGGACCTGCGGGTGGGGAGCCGACGCATTTAATGGTGAAGCACTCGGAAGGATCCCATTGGCCGCCGCCAACGATAACACCAGGACCGCTAACCCCCCCAAGAGAATCTCCTTCGCGAAGATTCGCGAACCGCTCGAGGTTCCCGATCTGCTCGGACTGCAGACGGACAGCTTCGACTGGCTGATCGGCTCAGAAGCGTGGCAGGACCGCGTGGCCGAGGCCATCGAAATCGGAGACGATTCCGTGGCCACCACTTCGGGGCTCGAGGACATCTTCGAAGAGATCTCACCGATCGAGGACTTCAGCGGATCGATGTCCCTGTCGTTCCGGGAGCACCGCTTCGAAGCCCCCAAGTACTCGATCGACGAGTGCAAAGAACGCGACATGACCTATTCGGCGCCGCTGTACGTGACCGCCGAATTCATGAACAACAACACCGGTGAGATCAAGAGCCAGACGGTCTTCATGGGTGACTTCCCGCTGATGACCGACAAGGGCACCTTCATCGTCAACGGCACCGAGCGTGTCGTCGTCTCGCAGCTGGTCCGCTCGCCCGGAGCCTACTTCGAGTCCAGCGTCGACAAGACCACCGACAAGGACATCTTCACCGCGAAGATCATCCCCTCGCGCGGCGCCTGGCTGGAGTTCGAGGTCGACAAGCGCGACCAGGTCGGAGTGCGCCTCGACCGCAAGCGCAAGCAGTCGGTGACCGTCCTGCTCAAGGCCCTCGGCTGGACCGAGTCGAAGATCCTCGAGGAGTTCGGCGAGTTCGAGTCCATCCGCGAGACGATGGCCAAGGACACCGTCTCCACCCAGGACGAAGCGCTGCTCGACATCTACAAGAAGCTGCGCCCGGCAGAGCCGGCGACCGCCGAAGCCGCCCGCAACCTGCTCAACAACCTGTACTTCAACCCCAAGCGCTACGACCTGGCCAAGGTCGGCCGCTACAAGGTCAACCGCAAGCTCGGCCTCGATGCGCCGCTGAGCGACTCGGTCCTGTCCGTCGACGACGTCGCCGCCACGATCCGCTACCTCGTCTCCCTCCACGCCGGAGCCGAGACGATGCCCGGAGTCCGCGACGGCGAGAAGATCGACCTGCGGGTCAAGCTCGACGACATCGACCACTTCGGCAACCGCCGCATCCGCGCGGTCGGTGAGCTCATCGAGAACCAGGTCCGGACCGGACTGTCCCGGATGGAGCGCGTCGTCCGCGAGCGGATGACTACCCAGGACGTCGAGGCGATCACCCCGCAGACCCTGATCAACATCCGCCCCGTGGTGGCGGCGATCAAGGAGTTCTTCGGCACCTCGCAGCTGAGCCAGTTCATGGATCAGAACAACCCGCTCGCGGGTCTGACCCACAAGCGGCGCCTGTCCGCCCTGGGCCCCGGCGGTCTGTCCCGTGACCGCGCCGCGATGGAGGTCCGAGACGTCCACCCCTCGCACTACGGTCGCATGTGCCCCATCGAGACCCCCGAAGGCCCGAACATCGGCCTCATCGGCTCGCTGGCGTCCTACGCCCGCATCAACCCGTTCGGCTTCATCGAGACCCCGTACCGCAAGGTCGTCGACGGGGTCGTCACCGACGAGACCGAGTACCTCACCGCCGACGACGAACTCGAGTACAACATCGCGCAGGCCAATGCGCCGTTGACCGAGGAGCAGCGCTTCGCCGAGGAGGAGGTCCTCGCCCGGCCGAAGGGCGGCGGCGGCGAAGCCGAGCTGGTGCTCCGTGACCAGATCGACTTCATGGACGTCTCCGCACGCCAGATGGTGTCGGTGGCCTCGGCCCTGATCCCGTTCCTCGAGCACGATGACGCCAACCGCGCCCTGATGGGTGCGAACATGCAGCGTCAGGCCGTGCCGCTGGTGATGTCGGAGTCCCCGGTCGTGGGCACCGGCATGGAATACCGTGCCGCCGTCGACGCCGGTGACGTGATCGTGGCCGAGAAGCCCGGTGTCGTCACCGAGGTGTCCGCGGACTACGTAACCGTGCTCGCCGACGACGGAACGATGCAGACCTACCGGGCGGCGAAGTTCAAGCGCTCGAACCACGGCACCTCGTACAACCAGCGGATCATCGTCGACGAAGGCGACCGCGTCGAGACCGGTGCGGTCCTCGCCGACGGACCGTCGACCCAGAACGGTGAGATGGCCCTGGGCAAGAACCTCCTGGTGGCATTCATGTCCTGGGAGGGCTACAACTTCGAGGACGCCATCATCCTCTCCCAGCGTCTGGTCCAGGACGATGTCCTGTCCTCGATCCACATCGAGGAGCACGAGGTCGACGCGCGCGACACCAAGCTCGGTGCCGAGGAGATCACCCGCGACATCCCGAACATCTCCCCGGATGCGCTGGCCGACCTCGACGATCGCGGCATCATCCGCATCGGCGCCGAGGTCACCGATGGCGACATCCTCGTCGGCAAGGTCACCCCGAAGGGTGAGACCGAGCTGACCCCGGAGGAGCGTCTGCTGCGGGCGATCTTCGGTGAGAAGTCCCGTGAGGTCCGTGACACCTCGCTGCGCGTGCCCCACGGCGAGATCGGCACCGTCATCGGCGTCCGCGTCTTCGACCGCGAGGACGACGACGAGCTCTCACCCGGCGTCAACCAGATGGTCCGCGTCTACGTCGCCCAGCGACGCAAGATCACGATCGGTGACAAGATGGCCGGCCGTCACGGCAACAAGGGCGTCATCTCCACCATCCTGCCGGTCGAGGACATGCCGTTCCTCGCCGACGGAACCCCTGTCGACGTCATCCTCAACCCGCACGGTGTTCCCCGTCGAATGAACATCGGCCAGGTCTTCGAGATCCACCTCGGGTGGATCTCCAAGCAGGGCTGGAAGATCGAGGGCAGCCCCGACTGGGCCGCCGAGCTGCCGGAGGCGGCCCGCGAGGCCGACGCCGGAACCAACCTGGCGACCCCGGTCTTCGACGGTGCGCACGAGCAGGAGCTGCGCGGACTGCTGGACTCGACCAACCCGAACCGCGACGGGGATCGGCTCATCGACTCCTCGGGCAAGGCCCAGTTGTTCGACGGTCGTTCCGGTGAGCCGTTCCCGTACCCGATCTCGGTCGGCTACATGTACATGCTCAAGCTCCACCACCTCGTCGACGACAAGATCCACGCGCGTTCGACCGGTCCGTACTCGATGATCACCCAGCAGCCGCTCGGTGGTAAGGCGCAGTTCGGCGGTCAGCGCTTCGGTGAAATGGAAGTGTGGGCCCTCGAGGCCTACGGTGCGGCGTACACGCTGCAGGAACTGCTGACGATCAAGTCCGATGACATCCCGGGCCGCGTGAAGGTCTACGAAGCCATCGTCAAGGGTGAGAACCTGCCCGATCCGGGAATCCCCGAATCGTTCAAGGTCCTCATCAAGGAAATGCAGTCCCTGTGCCTCAACGTCGAAGTTCTGTCTTCGGACGGAGGACAGGTCGAGATGCGCGACTCGGAGGACGAAGTCTACCGGGCCGCCGAGGAACTCGGCATCGACCTGTCCCACCGCGAAGCCCAGACCGTGGAAGAAGTCTGAGGACTTCCACTTCAACCGACACAACTTTTTGATGAACGAGATGTTCATCGCCAGGAAAGAGGATTTACGTGCCTGACGTCAATTTCTTTGATGAGCTGCGTATCGGTCTTGCCACCGCGGATTCGATCCGCGGCTGGTCACACGGTGAGGTGAAAAAGCCTGAGACCATCAACTACCGGACCCTGAAGCCGGAGAAGGACGGACTCTTCTGCGAGAAGATCTTCGGCCCCACCCGCGACTGGGAGTGCGCCTGCGGCAAATACAAGCGCGTGCGCTTCAAGGGCATCATCTGCGAACGCTGCGGCGTCGAGGTGACCCGGGCCAAGGTGCGCCGTGAGCGCATGGGCCACATCGAGCTGGCCGCCCCGGTCACCCACATCTGGTACTTCAAGGGCGTCCCCTCGCGCTTGGGCTACCTGCTCGATCTGGCTCCGAAGGACCTCGAGAAGGTCATCTACTTCGCGGCCTACATGATCACCTCGGTGGATGAGGAATCACGCCACCGCGACCTGCCGAGCCTGCAGAACAAGATCGACGTCGAGAAGCAGCAGATCGGCTCGCGCCGGGATGCCGACATCGATCGTCGGGCCAAGAAGCTCGAAGAGGACCTGGCCGCGGTCGAGGCCGAGGGCGGGACCGCCCAGGCCAAGAAGAAGCTGCGCGACCAGGCCGACAAGGAGATGGAGAAGCTGCGGCGCAACGCCGATCGTGAGATCGAGCGCCTGGAGCAGGTCTGGGACCGGTTCAAGAACCTCAAGGTCAACGACCTCGAGGGCGATGAGAGCGTGTACCGCGAGATGTTCCACCGCTTCGGCCTCTACTTCACCGGAGCGATGGGCGCCGAGGCGATCCAGAAGCGCCTGCTCGACTTCGACCTCCAGGCCGAATCCGAGAAGCTGCGCGAGCTGATCCA
>JAPSIC010000051.1:17101-20946 GCA_031179165.1 Brevibacterium sp. | reverse complement strand
CCGCGGACCTGTTCCTCGAGCACGGCTATGATCGGACCTCGCTGGCGCGAGTCGCGGCGAGTGCCGGAGTGTCCAAGGCGACACTGTTCAAGCAGTTCCCGACCAAGGCGGAGCTCTTCGAGGCCACAGTTCTCGTCGAGGGCGGCGGTGCCGCCGGCGAACTCGACCAGCCTCCGCCCGGAGACTTCCAGGCCGGGCTCGTGACCCTGGGCCTCGCCTATGTCGAGGTGCTCTCCCGCCCCCGGATGGAGGCGTTGATGCGGACCCTGATCGCCGAGTCGACGCGGTTTCCCGAGTTGCAGGAACGTACCTTCGACTTCGGGACGCTGCCGGTGCTCGGGGCGGTTCGGCGCTATTTCGAGGCGGAGAACGCAACGGGAGGGGCGCAGGTCGGAGACTTGGACATCGCTGCCACCCAGTTCCTGGGCATGATCGCGACCGTCGTCTTCTGGCCCCGACTCGTCCACGGCGGCTGGTCGCTCAGCGACGACGAGACGCGGCACGTGGTGGAGGAGGCGGCACGAACGATAGTCGCACGATATGGAGGTCAGTGAGCAGATGAGAGTGACGCCGATTGACGATCACGCCGAGGCGCTGCCCGGCCACGTCCGTGACGCCGTCGAGGAGACGTTCGCTCGGCATGCGAGCCGGTGCCGGGGAGGGATGCAGTTCAGCGTCTACCGGGAGGGCGAGCCGGTGCTCCGGCTCTTCGCCGGTGTCGCCGGCCGGAGCGGAGACGCCTCGGCGAGGCCCTGGGGTCCGCACACCCTGGCGGTGATCTTCTCCGGAACCAAAGGCCTCGTCGCCACGATCGCTGCGAAGGCGGTCGGGGAGGGACTCCTCGACGTCGACGCGCCGGTGTCCAGGTACTGGCCGGAGTTCGCGGTCGCAGGCAAGGAGTCGGTGACGGTCGCCCAGGTGCTCAGCCACACCGTCGGCCTGCCCTATCTCGACCCGGACCCCTCACTCGACGCCGACGGCAGACCCCTGGAGGGGGAGGAGCAGTGGGTCTTCCTCGACTCCCGGGCGATGGCAGCGATCCTCGCCGGTCAGCGTCCGCTGTGGGAGCCGGGGACGAAGGTCGCCTACCACGGGGTGACCTACGGGTACCTGATGTCCGAGATCATCCTCCGCGCCACCGGCCGCAGTGTCGCCGAATGGCTGCGCGAGGACCTGGCCGAACCTCACGGCCTCGATCTCCACCTCGGGCTGCCCGCCGAGGACGAGGAGCGGGTGGCCCCGATCTTCCAGACTGCCGGTTACACGGTCGCACCCCATGTGACGGACCCGCGGCGCCGCACGATCATCGATCGGATGTACGCCTCCCTCCTGTCGCCGACGCTGCCGATGAACTCGCGGGAGTTCCATGCCTCCGAGCTCGCCGCCGGGGGCGGGATCGGCACGGCCGATTCGATCGCGAAGCTCTACTCGCTGCTGGTCACCCCCGGTCGCCTCGGCGGGGGAATCGTCGCCCCCGAGGCACTCGAGGCGGCCCTGCAGACTCGCTCGGCCGGACTCGACTGCCTCACCGATCGGCCGCTGCAGTTCGGTCTCGGCTACGAACTCGCCGACCAGCTCGACAGCTACGGGCCGGTGGACAGGGCGTTCGGCCATTCGGGTGCCGGTGGGAGCATCCACGGGGCATGGCCCGACCAGGGGCTGGGCTTCTCGTTCCTGACCAACGAGATGCTCACCGACGACGTCGACCGGCGGGCGAAGGACCTTCTCGCCGCGCTCGCGGGAGTGAGCGCGCCATGACAGAGCAGATGCGCAGGCACGAATACGATCACGATATCCCCTGGTCGCTGCCGATCGTCGTGAGGCGGTCGAAGGCCCGCCTGTCCCGGCACATCGACGTGCTCGAGGCCACCGCCCGCGCGGTCGTCACCTTCCTCGACGACCCCCGGTCCCAGCCGGGCGGGGAGTGGCACGACGCGGTCGACTATTGGCGGGAGGGGGCGATTCGCAAGGTCGTGCGCCGCGGTGACGGCAAGAAGTTCGACGACGCGAAGGCGCTCGGCTGCGTCAGCGTCACCCACGGTGGGCTCCTCGCCGGAGCCACCCACCACGGGGTCTCCCACGACGGCGTGGAGGAGTTCGCTCCCGCCGAGGTTCTCGTCTTCCCGCCCGGCCCCGTTCAGCCCCTGCCCAGGGAGCTGGCGAAGCTCCAGGTGGGCGGGACCGAGTTCCCCGTCGTGGGGGAGAGCGCGACTCGTGCCGCCGAGGCGGTCGTGACGATCGAGGTCACGCCCCTGGAGACTCTGACGACGGGGAAGGCTGCGGCCCAGTGCGGGCATGCCGCGCAGCTGGCCTATGAGCTGATGCCCGCCGAGGTGCGAGATCGCTGGCGCGGTTCCAGTTTCGGCCTGCGGGTGGTGACCCCGACGAAGGATTCCTGGGCAGAGAACGAGCGGCCTGTCAGCGTCACCGATGCCGGCTTCACCGAGGTGGACGGTCCGACGGAGACGACCCGCGCCTGGTGGTGAGGGGTCGGCAGGGCATTCGAGAACATGAAACGCAATGGGACGCGCTGCACGGGCGGCGGAAGCGCGAGCAGAGTGGACCACGGAAGGATTGAAAGTATGGTCGGCGAGGGGACAGGATGCATGGTCGGCGGAAGGCGGAGTCAGCGATGGGTTTGAGAGCGAGACTGCTGGCAGCGGTCTTCCCGGGTGCCTGCCTGATCATCGTGGCGGGTCTGCTCCTGGACACGTTCCGTGTCTTCGGGGCCATGCTCGGGTTCGCCGGTTTCCTCGTCCTGGTGATCTGGCCGGTCATCGCCCTCGTCGTCCAGGTGCGCTACGAGCGCAGGGCTTCGAACGGGCGTGAGATCACCCAGCTTCTGGGCAGGTCGTATGCCCTCGTCACCGCCGTGCAGAAGTTCGCCATCTTCGTCGGCATCCCGGTGGCGATGCTCGGCGGGGTGGGAATCTACTGCCTCGTCACCGCGGGGGACGATCCGGACCAGGAACTGGCGAAGTTCCTGTTCGGGATCGGGGCACTGCTGCTCCTGGCCTTCTACCTGCTCTTCTTGGTCGTCGGGCGCACGGTTCTGACACTCAGGCTGGCAGGAGTTGCCTGCGTCGTGTTCGGCGCCGGAGCAGTGATCCTGACCATCACGGAGATGCAGGATGGAATCGTGAGTCCGGCGGACGTCGCCGCGTCTCTGGCCGGACTCGTCCTACTGGCGGCAGGAGCGTGGCTGCTCGTGACTGGTCGCAACACGGTGAAACGGGCATCCTGACTCCGGTGAAGCGGGCGTCCCGAGGGCGCGCGACTTCAGAGCTGGGAGCACACTCGGGTCGCCGCTCTACATTTCCTGGTCTTCGCCCTCCTCGAGGGGACGAGTCTTGGTGCCGTTGCCGAACTCGTCGAGGATGATCCGGCGCTTGACCATCTTCCCGGTCTCCTCGTCGCGCACCTCGATGATGTCGCCGGGGTGCGTGGCCGGCTGGTAGTGGTCTTCATTGACTCCGGTCATCGGACTCACCTCATTCTGTCGTCCAGTGCTTGTACTGACCGTAGCCTGAGGTGTGCCTGGTGACAAGGGCATGAATGCCGAACGGCGGGGCTGAAGCTTTCACTTCAACCCCGCCGTTCTGGCGGTTCAGATCACTGAGTCAGTGTGAACTGATTCAGATCTTCATGCGGTTGCGGCGAGTCACGAGGATCGCTGCAGCACCACCGGCGAGAAGCAGGGCCGCGAGGCCGCTCAGCGCCAGGGTTCCGTCAACACCGGTACGGGGCAGGTCGCCACCGTTGCTGCTGGCCGAAGCGTTCGCACCGGTCGAGGCACTTGCGGAAGCACCTGCGTTGGTCGAAGCCGAAGCCTTGTCCGAGTCATC
>JAPSIC010000051.1:5020-17001 GCA_031179165.1 Brevibacterium sp. | reverse complement strand
GCGGCTGCTGCCGGATCAGCGTCGGCTTCAGCGGCTGAAGCCGGGTCAGCGTCGGCTTCAGCGGCTGCTGCCGGATCAGCGTCGGCATCGGCTGCTGCTGCGGCCTGAGCCGAGGCGTCGTCCGAGGAGGTTGCGTTGGCCGCGACCGAGGCTGCTGCTGCCGGGTTGGCGTCAGCGGCTGCGGTGGTGTCAGCGTTCGCCGTGTCCTCATCGTTTGCGTTGGCAGCTGCGGTGGCAGCGGCCTGCGACGAAGCGTTGGTCTCAGTCGTGGCATCGGTCGAGGCTTCTGAGGAAGCGGTCTCGTTCGCTGCCGACTGCGCTGCAGCCTGAGCATTCGGATCTGCTGCTGCCGATGCTGTGGTGTTCGCATCTTCGTCAGCTGCAGCCTGAGCTGCGGCCTCAGCCACGGCGTTCTCGTTGTTGTCAGCGTTCGCCGAAGCGGATGCGGACGCCGAGGCGTTCACATTCGCAGCGTCATCCTGCGAAGCGTCAGCAACTGCCGAGTCGTCAGCGTTGGCCGCGGCGGTAGCCGAAGCGTTGTCCGAGGAGTTGGCGGTCGCTGCAACAGAGGCTGCGGCGGCAGGATCGGCGTCGGCGGCAGCTGTGGTGTCAGCGTTCGTCGAGCTGGTGTTGTCTGCCAGTGCAGCTGCGTTCGCAGCCTGGTTCGCCGAAGCGTTCGTCTCCGTGGTCGCGTCAGCCGAGGTCTCCGTCGAGGCGGTTTCGGTTGCTGCGGCCTGAGCTGCTGCTTCAGCATTCGGGTCGGCTGCTGCGGATGCCGCGGTGGTGGCATCCGCGTTGGCTGCGGCCTGAGCTGCAACCTGAGCGGCCGGATCGTTGTCACCATCTGCGGTCGCCGAAGCCGAGGCCGAGGCCGCGGCGTTGACGTTCGCGTCGGCTTCTGCCGTGGTAGCGGCTCCCGGATCAGCAGTGGCGTCAGCGTTCGAAGCTGCTTCCACCGATGCGTCGGTCGACGAGTCGGCGATCGACGCAGCCTGAGCAGCCGAAGCGGCATTCGGGCTGGCGTCTGCGGCGGCCGAGGTGTCAGCGTTCGTCGAGTCCGTGTTGTCTGCCTGTGCCGCCGGGTCGGATGCTGCGGTTGCCGCGGCATTCGCATCGGTGGTCACGTCGGCCGTGGTGTCGGTCGACGCGGTTTCATTGGCAGCCGATTCGGCGGCAGCCGATGCGGTTGCGTCAGCAGCTGCGGTTTCGGTGGTGGTCGCATCTTCGTTGGCGGCAGCCTGAGCGGCTACCTGTGCGGCGGGATCGTTGTCACCATCTGCGGTGGCAGAGGCCGAGGCCGAAGCCGCAGCGTTGGTGTTCGCATCCGGATCCGGGTCGACCTGCTCTGCGATCGCGCGAACCGAGGACGAAGCGAGGTTGACGTCGACGGCGTCAGCGGCAGGAAGGAGTTCCAGGCTGACGGCATTGACGGTGAAGCCGGGACCGTTGGTGCCGGTGACTTCACTTTCCTCTGCAGGGTCCTTCACCGTGGGCTGCTCGTTGATCGTGAGATCGACGACCTGGTTGAGGCCCTGGAAGACTGGGTCGAGCGAATCGAGGATGGGATCGACGATTCCGGTGACCGAGCCCGAGATCTCATCCGCGGTCGAGGTGAGGATTCCACCGATGACCGGCTCGGTGATCGCGAGGATCGCGTTGATGACAGGTTCGGTGATCGCGTTGAGAACCGTGCCGACAGGAACGCCGGCTACCGAGAGGTCGGTATCGACAATCGGGTCGGTCGGATCGGTTCCGGCCAGCTGCCCGAGCGTGGCATCGACCGTGACCGTGCCATCGACTGCAGGGATCCCCAGCGCCGAGATCGACGCAGGCAGTTCGATGATGACGTGCACATCGTTGAGAGCGTTGGTCAGAGCGTCATTGAGCTTGTCGCCCAGACCGCCCAGAGCATCGGCCACACCGGTGGTGATGGCGGAGATGGTGTCCGCGGTCAGCACCTGGGTGTTGGGAGCCAGACCGTTGAGGTCCTCGGCGTCTGCACCCTTGACGATCTTTGCCAGATCGATGGTGATGTCGCCGTTTTCGAGGTTCACCCGAACCGGGCTGCCCTCTGCTCCGAGCTGTTCGTTGATGACGTCTTCGACGACGCCGTTGAGCGCGTCGCGGACCTCGACAGATACAGTGGTTCCGGCTCCGCCGACCTCGACCGAGGCAATCCCGGCGTTGAGGTCGATGCCGATGCCTGCGAGCTGACCGAGCAGCCCGGATTCACCGATGGCGCCTTCGAGCGTGGTGCCCGTGGTATCGACGAGTTCGGTGAGCTCAGCGGAGAGGCCACTGACCGCCGGGCTCGAGAGGGTGAGGATCCCGTCGGCGACGACGTACTGCGAGGTCGTGTCGGTTCCGTTGCTTTCAGCGGTGGAGCCGATCGCGCCGAGTTCGAGTGAGAGCTCGTCGACGAGCTGATCGGTGAGTCCGTCGATGCCGGCCTGTCCGAGGACGTCGGTCAGATCGACCTTGGCGTTGTTGAAGGTGCCCTCATTGGTGTCGTCGACGTTAAGCACGCCGTCTTCTCCGACTGCACCGGTGCTGGCCTTCGCCTGGTTGAACGCGGTCGACTGCGAGTAGGAGTTGAGAACTCCTGCCTCACCGAGCTGGATCAACCCAGCCCCGTCAGGTGCGCTCACCAACGGAATGTCGATTCCCGGAATGGTCAGGCCTGCGAGACCGCCGAGGACTTCGGCGTTGATCGGCGACAGATTCTCGCCCTCGTTCGAGGGCGAGCTGTTGTACGCCGAGATGGCCTCAAGTGCTTCTGCGCTCAGAGCATCGGCATCGATGAACTGGGCGTACGCCTCGGCATCTTCATCTGGGTTCACTTCATCGGCCACACCTGGTGATGTCGTCATCACGGTGAGACCCAGTGCGGTGGCGGCTGCGACCGCACCCACTGCTGTCTTACGGCCGGGACTGAGCCGGCCACGGAGCATCTTCATGTTCCTCCACATCGTTTGAAACTGGACGATCTCCTCGTCCGAAACGAGCGGGGGGCACATTGGTCCCCACGTTGCTCTCGACTCGAACCTTGACGGAAACGGGCAGTCTCCTGGTAGATCCCTCACAACACTACCGACGCATGACAGGGTCACCCCTATGTAATGACGAGATAACGGAAACTGTTACGTTCCCGTTACAGTTACCGTAACGTAACGTCATGTGCGCGAAATGCCCCTGATTCTCGAATTCTGAGACCGGGTAGCGGCGGACGTAGTGTGATTGGCCTCACGGCGTGGTCTCCTTCGGCGTCATCCTGTTCTGTTGCGCGAGTTGTCGCGGATCACCCCTCAGGACGCAGGCGTGCGCCGGCCGTTCGGCGGGCAAGGCGAATTGCCGTGTGGCTGATTCATGAACGAGAAGTGACAAGTGATTGAAAACTGAATATTAAAGAAATGTCACGAATTCGAGATGGATTTTCAAGACCCCATCGTCACGAATCAGTGAAGAAGGTCGATGTGCTCCCAGAACGTCTTCCGCAGTTTCTGCCGGACGCTCTGACGGTCGGTGTCGTCTTCGCCGATCTTCGACGCGCAGTCACGCAGCAGAGTCGCGTCGATATGGATGGGCAGATTCGGACGGTCGCTGAGCACCTCCTCCAGCTCTGCTTCGGTGCAGGTGTCATACCAGCTTTCGGCCACACTGCGGCCGACCTCGCCGGCAACATCGAGCAGCCGCTGCAGTGCCGCCACCCTGGCATGATCGCTGGGGACACCGGAGCTGGAGTCCGAGTGGCGAGGTGACGGGCGCGACGCCCGCGTCACAGCCTCGGCGGGCTCGGGATGAAGCCCGCGATGACCGTGGGCACGCACGGTCAAGGGGGTGGGAACTGGCTTCCGTGACTGAGTCGGTGGTCCCGGCAGCGGCACAGTCGATGACGGACCGCCCTCAGAGTTCGCGTTCGGGACGCGCTTGACCCGCGTGCGGGGAGTGAAGCACCTGGTGATCAGCTCGCTCGGCAGGGTGATGATGCGATCGACCTGCATGGCCAGGTGCTCGGCCACCGATGTCACCTTCAGGTAGTGGTCCTCGTTCTCCAGGCCCACGAGCACAACCTTCATGCCGAGGTCCTGGGCGGCCTCGACCGCCTCGGCGAGGTCGTCGTCCCCGGTCAGCAGGTAGGCCACCCGGGCCGCCCGGTTCCGGGCGATCTCGACGAGGTCGAGGCCCATCCGCAGGTCGACGCCCTTCTGTGTCCCGTTGACGCCGATGCGGCCGAGCCTGACCTTGACGTCGTCGATGAGGGCGATGCGCTTGTGCGCCTCGTGGAATACCCCGTCCTTCGACGCGTCGTACCAGTACACCCGCAGCGTCTCGAGGCCCGAATCCTCCGCCGTGGCATCGACGACCCCTGTGATCAGCGCCTCGGTGTCGACCAGTGTCGCCGAGCGCAGAGAGGTGCCGGTGACCCGTGAGCTGCCGACCGCGAGCAGAAACCCGGCATCGATGAACACTGCACTCTGCTCGATGGCCATGGCCGGGCACCCTCCTGTTCACGACGTGTCATGCTCGTCGATTCTCATCCTATCGGTGCTGGCCAGGACCTGGGTCGTGACCAGGGAAGGAATCACCTCGGCGGTCTTGGCGACGTGGCCGCCAGAGGCTTAGAGTCGGGAGTCGGGGCGGGATCCGGAAGACGAAGGGGTGCGGATATGGGAGTGAAGCGGCGGTACGCCGTCATCGGCGCGGGGATCATCGGCGCGGCCGTCGCGCGCGGCCTGCTCGCCCGTTGCGACGACGCGGAGGTGACCCTCTATGAGAAGGAGGATCGCCCGGCCGCCCACCAGACCGGACACAATTCGGGCGTCATCCACGCCGGCCTCTACTACGAACCCGGCAGCCTCAAGGCCCGCCTCTGTCGCCGCGGGGTCTCCCTTCTGCTCGACTTCGCCCGGGAGCACTCCGTGCCCTTCGACGAGTGCGGGAAGATCGTCGTCGCCACCGATGAGGTCGAGGTCGAACGGCTCCACGCCATCCACCGGCGATCCCTGGCCAACGGCGTCCCCGAGGTCGCCCTCCTCGACGCCGAGGAGCTGCGGGAGGTCGAGCCGAACGCGGTCGGGCTGGCGGCCCTCCATTCCCCGCACACCGGGATCATCGACTACCGCGCCCTGACCGAGGCCCTGGTCGCCGACTTCCGCCGAGGCGGGGGCCGGGTCCGCTTCTCCACCGCCGTCGACCGCGTCGAGGAGCGGGGCGGTCGGTCCATCGTCCGCTCCGAATCCGATGCCCACGAGTACGACCAGGTCATCGCGTGCACGGGACTGCAGTCCGACCGTCTGGCCGCCCGCTCCGGGGAGGACCGGGATCCCGCGGTGGTGCCGTTCTTCGGCCAGTACTTCATCCTCGACCCCGAGTACGACGACATCGTCAACGGGCTGATCTATCCCGTGCCGGATCCGAGGTACCCGTTCCTCGGAGTGCACGTGACCAGGCGGATCGACGGAGGCGTGATGCTTGGCCCCAACGCGTTCCTCTCCTTCTCCCGCGAGGGCTACCGCGGCCTCGGCTTCAACCTGCCCGACTCCCTGCGCATCGCGGCCAACCCCGGGTTCTGGAGGTTCGCCGCAGGCAACATCGCCACGGCCCGGCGGGAGATCGCCGGGGTGGTCTCGAGCGAGAAGTTCGTCGAGGAGGCCGCTCGGTACGTGCCGAAGCTCGCCGGCGCGAACGGCCACCGAGCCACCCGCGGCATCCGCGCCCAGGCGATGAACCGGGACGGGTCGCTGGTCGACGACTTCGTCATCGACCGCCGCCGCGCCACGATGTTCGTCCGCAATGCCCCCTCACCCGGGGCCACCTCGGCGCTGGCGATCGCGGAGCGCCTCATCGACGAGGTCACGGGAGTGACAGGGACCACGGGGGTGACCGGGGACTGAGTTGCGGGAGTGACCGGGGGCTGAGGTCACGGAAGTGTCGGAGGATCAGCCGGGGCTGGGACGGTAGTGGACGACGAACCCGCTGCGCGGGAGCGTCGGGAACTCATTGAGCGGAATGGAGAGGTCCTGCGCGGGGACCTCGAAATCGGCGTGGGCCAGCTCCCAGGTCGCTCGTCTGAGCAGCTCGACGGTGCTCCATTCGCCGGGACAGCGGTGGTTGTCCGCGTGTCGTCCCGCGCCCTGGGCGATGAGGGTGTTCGGGTGCTCCTCCCAGCGGAAGCCTCGGAACCGTTCGGGCCGGAAGCTGTCGGGATCCTGCCAGATCCGCGGGTCGTGGCAGGTGCCGTAGAGATCGAGGACAACCCAGTCCCCGACATCGAAATGGTGCCCGCGCCATTCGAAGGCCTTGCGGGCCCGGGCGGGAACCACGGGGAAGTAGGGGTAGAAGCGGCGCACCTCCTGGACGAACGGCTCGAGATCGGACTCATCGCCGCCGGCGAAGGCGGTTCGCCACAGCGGGTACTGGTGCAGGGCGTGGGCGGCGAAGACGATGAACCGGTCGACCGCGACCGTCGGTCGCAGGATGTTGATGAGTTCGACGGCGGCGATCTTCGGAGGCAGCAGGTGACCGTCGACATCGGGCAGACGCGCGAAGACGGACAGCGCGGTGCCCTCCGGCGGATCGACTGTTCCGTTCCGCACCTCCTCGATGAGACCACGGGCCCACTTCTCCGTGGAGTGCCGGCGCCGCTGGGCGTACCAGTTGCGGACGCCGAACCGCCCGGCCTGGTCGACCATCTCGCCCAGCTCGTCGCGCAGCCGGGGCAGATCCGTCCGCCCCAGGGGAATCCCGGCCCACCGGCAGGCAGTGCGCGTGAGGATCTCACGTGCGAGTCCGTGGACGACGATGCGGCTCGGTTCGGTGATGGCCTCGAGCATCGCCGCCCACTCCTCATCGAAGATCTCGCCGAGGCGGCGCATCGCCCCGTCGCCCATGAGCGAGAGGAACGCGTGCTTCCGGTGCCGATGGGCCGAGCCGTCCAGCGCCTGCACCGAGCCCTTGTCCTGGAGCAGAAGCTGGACGCTCGGGGGCATCGCCGCCTCGCGGGTGAACAGGCCGTCATCGTAGAAGAGCCCGGCGGCCTCCTCACCGCGGAGGAAGGTCACCGGTCGAAGGAGCATCCGGCTGGTGAACACATCGGTGCCCATGGCATCGCAACGCGCTGAGACGAACGAGTACCCCTCTCGGAGGAAGGGCAGGGTGCTGTCGAACGGTGCGGTGCTGTCGAGAGGCGCTCGCATGCGATCACTCCTTCATCCGGTGAGTTCACCCTTTCGCCCCTGCCGGTGAGTGTCAAGCCCCCTTACGGCGCGATCGTCGACATCCTTCACATCGGGAGTGCCAAGCCCTCTTACATGGAGCGGAGGAAGGATCTATTGTCGGGGCAAGGACCACCCACGGGCCGATCGACTCGCTCGCGGACCGCACAGCTGCACCTGGACGAGAGGAATGTCTATGGACCTCAACATCCGCAACCGCAAGGCACTGGTCACCGGTGCCGACTCCGGGATCGGATTCGCGACGGCACGCGCACTGCTGGCCGAGGGTGCCGAGGTCGTCCTCACCGACAAGGACCCGGACACGCTCCGCGACGCGGCCGACCGGCTGTCCGAGCACGGGGATCGGGTGCACGGGTTCGATGCCGACGTCACCGACGCCGAGGCGGTCGACCGCCTGCGCCGGAGCGTCGAGGATGCCGTGGGTGACCTCGACATCCTGGTCCACTCGGCCGGCATCCACGGCGCCGGGGGACTCTTCCACGAGATCAACCAGGAGGGCTGGGACCACACCATCGACGTCAACCTGATGGGCCCCGTCCGCATCACCCGTGCGTTCCTGCCGGGGCTGCGGCGCGGCGGATGGGGTCGGATCGTGTTCATCGCCTCGGAGGACGCGGTGCAGCCCTATGACGACGAGCTGCCCTACTGCGCGGCCAAGGCCGGGCTGCTCTCCCTGGCGAAGGGCCTGTCCCGGACGTACGCCTCGGAGGGTCTGCTCGTCAACACCGTCTCCCCGGCCTTCATCGCGACCCCGATGACCGACGAGATGATGACCGAACGGTCTGAGTCGCTCGGCGTCTCCTTCGACGAGGCGATCCGGTCGTTCCTCGCGGACCAGCGGCCGTTCATGGAACTGGGACGACGGGGCAGGCCCGAGGAGGTCGCGCAGGTCGTCGCGTTCCTCTGCTCCGATGCGGCCAGCTTCGTCAACGGCTCGAACTACAGAGTCGACGCCGGCTCGATCGCCACCATCTGAGACTCTCGAACCGCCGCCGAGTCACCATCAGAGACTCATCGCCACCATCTGAACCTCCTGGAAAGGAGCACGGACAATGCAGACAGCTCGCTACCTCATCGTCGGCGGAGGCATGGTCGCCGACGCGGCCGCTCGCGGCATCCGGGAACGCGACAGCGACGGTTCGATCGTCATCATCAGCAACGATGTCGACGAACCCTACACCCGTCCGGCTCTGAGCAAGAAGCTGTGGACGGATCCGGACTTCACCGAGGACGACAACTACATGAACACCAGCACGGACACCGGAGCGATGATCCACCTCGGCGCTCAGGTGACAGAGGTGGACGCCGAGGCGAAGACGGCGACGACGACCGTCGGTTCGTTCGAGTTCGAGAAGCTGCTCTTCGCGACCGGGGGACAGCCGAAGACCATCGACCTCGAGGCCGGGGACCGGGTCATCTTCTTCCGCACCTTCGCCGACTACCGCCGGCTGGCCGAACTCGCCGGCCGGAACCTGGAGATCGCGGTGGTCGGAGGCGGCTTCATCGGCACCGAGCTGGCGGCGGCCCTGGTCCAGAACACGACCCGGACGACGCTGGTGTTCCCCGACGACACACTCGGCGCCTCGGTATTCCCTCCCGACCTGGCCGAGAGCTTCCACCGGCTCTATGCGGACAAGGGTGTGAACCTGGTCGGCGGGACGAAGGCCTCCGGCGGCCGGGTCGACGGGGACCGGGTCGTCCTCGACTGCGGCGACACCACCCGGACCTTCGACGCCGTCGTGATCGGCCTGGGCATCGAACCCCTGACGGATGTCGCCGAGGCGGCGGGCCTGGAAGTCGATGACGGTATTCTCGTCGACGAGTCCCTGCAGACATCCCGGCCGGGAGTCTATGCGGCAGGCGACGTCGCGTCGTATCCCGACCGCATCCTCGGACGGCAACGGGTCGAACATGTCGACAATGCGAAGAGCATGGGGGCCGTCGCCGGCCGGATCATGGCCGGCAGCGGCGAGACCTACACCCACACGCCCTACTTCTACACCAACGTCTTCGACTTCGGGTATCAGGCCGTGGGCACCCTGAGCTCGGAGCTGCGCACGATCGAGGACTGGCAGGAGCCTCAGACGAAGGGAACGGTCTACTACCTCGGCGATGACGACCGGGTGCAGGGGGTGCTGCTGGTCAACCTCGGCGAGGGCCTGGATGATGCGCGGCAGATTCTGGCCGAGGACTGGCCGCACACCCGCGCCGATCTCGTCGGCCGGCTGCCCTCCGGGGACGGATCGAGCGAGGGGAACCGCTGATATGGCCGAGGTGCTGCTCTACCACCACATCCAGGGGCTGACCGACGGGGTGCGAGACTTCGCCGAGGAACTGCGGCAGTCCGGGCACACGGTGCACACTCCCGACCTGTTCGACGGCCGGACCTTCGACAGCCTCGAGGAGGGGTTCGGCCACGCCCGCGAGACGGGATTCGAGGAGATCCGGAAGCGCGGAGCGGCCGTCGCGGACGAACTGGGGCCGGAGCTCGTCTACGCGGGCTTCTCCTTCGGCGTGATGATCGCCCAGCCGCTGGCGCAGACCCGTGCCGGTGCCCGCGGAGCCCTATTCATGGACTCCTGTCTGCCGGTCACGGAGTTCGGCACCGCGTGGCCGGGCGGGGTTCCGGTGCAGATCCACGGCAAAGAGAGTGATGAGTACTTCGAGGAGGACCTGCCGGCCGCGCGGGAACTCGCAGCCTCGACGGCGGCCGCCGAGCTGTTCGTCTATCCCGGCGGCCAGCATCTCTTCGCCGACTCCTCCCTCGCCGCCTACGACCCGGAGGCGTCCGCACTGCTGATGGAACGGGTGCAGGCGTTCCTCACCTCGGTGTGAACGAGGGACGGCCGCGCGGTTTCCCGGGTGAGCCTGACCAGCCCTCACACGTCCCGGGTGGCCTGACCGACAGGCGCTCGCGCGTCCGCGGATGAGCCCGATCAGCCCTCACACATCCCGGGTGCGCAGCACGGTGTAGCCGATGAGCAGCCCGGCACCGGCCCACCCCGCGAGCACCGCCAGGGCGACCGGCCAGGTGTACGGCTGCGTCGTCTCGACCGCGAGAACCGCGATCGCCTGATTCGGCAGGAACCGCACGAGGTCACCGATCGCCTCGACGCCGAAGAGCGGCAGGATGTTGGGCACGACATGGAGCAGTGCCAGCGCGGTGATGATGGTGAAGGCCGCACTGCGCAGAGCGGCGCCGAGCCCGAGGACGACGATGCTCAGCAGGGCCAGGCCGACCCCGGTGCCGATCATCGCCCGGACGAGGTCGGAGAACTCGAACCGTCCGAACTCCGCAGCCGCCCCGGCGGCGATCGGGGTGCCGATGAGGATGAGAGCGGCACCGGCGGCGATGCCGATGAGACCCAGCACCACCGTCTTTCCTGCCAGGACCTGGAACCGGCGGGGAACACTCTGGAGTGTGGTCATGATCGACCCCGTCGAGTATTCGCTCGTGATCGCGAAGGTCCCGAGGAGGACCACAGTCATCTCGACGATGAGCATCGTCTGGACGACGATCTGCGGAGCGGGCATGGCCGTGTCGAAGCCATTGCGTCCGCTCGCGAGCGCGGAAGCGCCGAGCAGCCAGCTGCCCGCGATCGTGCAGACGACGGCGCTGACGAGGATCCACCACGTGGAGCGGACGCTGACGAGCTTCGTCCACTCGAAGGCGATCGCACCGGTCCAACTGCTCAAGTGCGAACTGTGCGGGGCACGTCGCGCGCGGATCTGGGTCGGGTTCTGCGGGGTTGCGGTGGTCATCGTGCTGCCTCCGTGTGGGGTTCGGCCGGGTCCTGCCCGGCGGTGGGCATTTGCGTGGGCATATCTGGTGTCTGAGTGGGCGTCGCGGGGGAGAGGGCCCGGTAGTCGGTCGCCCCTGCTGTCAGGCGCGCGTAGACATCCTCGAGCGAGGACCCGGTGAAGGAGAGCTCGTCGATCTGGAGCCGATGGGCATGGGCGAGAGCCCCGATCGTCTCGATGCCATCCCCGCTCACCCGCAGCCCATCGCCGGCGGCATCGACCTCGAGGCCGGCGTTCGCAAGGACAACGGCGAGGGCCGATGCCTCCGGGGAGCGGATGTGGGCGGTGCGGGTGACGTCGAGCAGCTCGCGCAGCGGCGCATCGGCGACGAGCCGACCGCGGGCGATGATCACCAGGTGATCGGCCGTATCCGCCATCTCGCTGAGCAGGTGGCTGGAGACGAACACGGTGCGTCCCTCCGCCGCCAGCGACCGCATCAGCCGACGGATCCAGCTGACTCCCTCGGGATCGAGGCCGTTGACCGGTTCGTCGAAGACGAGCACCTCGGGATCGCCGATGAGCGCCGAGGCGATGCCGAGCCTCTGCCGCATTCCGAGCGAGAACGTGCCGATTCGGGACCGCGCCACATCGTCGAGGCCGACCGTGGCCAGCGCCTCGTCGACGCGGTGGGTGCCGATGCCGTTGCTGCGGGCCATGCCGAGCAGATGGCTGCGCGCGGATTGCCCGGGATGGCCCGTGCGCGGTTCCAGGAGCGCACCGACGGTGCGCAGAGGATGATCGAGTTCGGCGTAACGGCGATCACCGATGACGGCGGTGCCCGCGGTCGGCCGGTCGAGGCCGAGCAGCATCCGCATCGTCGTCGACTTCCCGGCGCCGTTGGGGCCGAGGAACCCCGTCACCCGCCCGGGCCGGATCGTCACAGAGATGTCGTCGACGGCGCGTTTCTCGCCGTAGACCTTGGTGAGTGATTCGAATCTGATCATG
>JAPSIC010000051.1:0-4920 GCA_031179165.1 Brevibacterium sp. | reverse complement strand
CGTCGACTTCCCGGCGCCGTTGGGGCCGAGGAACCCCGTCACCCGCCCGGGCCGGATCGTCACAGAGATGTCGTCGACGGCGCGTTTCTCGCCGTAGACCTTGGTGAGTGATTCGAATCTGATCATGATGGTCGTCCCTTCTCCATGCCATCGGCTCTGCGATGGCTCTGCGTGTCCATCAGCTCTACAAGTCCAACGGATCTCCGTGTTCATCAGCCTAGGAATCGCGGGCCCTGTGCGAACCGGTCCGGAGTCGGTCGCTGCCCCCGTCGTTCGTCGGTGAGTTCCGCGGCGGCGACCCTGACTTTCGTCAGTGCCGTCATGTCCGTGCCCGTTGGTAGCATTCGAATCGAGAGGCGCTCTCGAGAGGCGGAACGGCAGATGATGCGACACGAGTGGTGGCGGCCGGTCGGCCTCGTCGCGTGCGCGGTGATCGTCACGCTGCTCGTCGGCGGACCCGGAGCATTCCTCCTGGCCCTCCTCGTCGCCCCTGCCTTCCTCATCGGGCGCCGCAGCGCTGACCTGCGTCCAGCACTCATCGCCTTCGGCGCCGCGCTGCTCATCCAGCTTCTCGCCGCGTGGATGCGGGAACCGGGATCGGTCCTCTCCGAGTGGATCGGCTATCTGCTTCCCGACTTCGTGGTGATCCTCCTGCCCTGGTGGATCGGGAGGACACTGCAGCTGCGGGAGCTGCGTCGCTCGAAAGAGGAGGCGATCATCGCCGATCTCGCACGAACGCGCGAGCGGGCCCGCATCGCCGAGGACATGCACGACGTGCTCGGCCACGACCTCGCCCTCATCGCTCTGCACAGCGGGGCACTCGAACTCCTGCCCGACGCCGGCGAGGACCAGCGCCGCGCTGCGGCCCAGATCAGACAGCGAGCAGTCGCCGCCACCGACAGGCTCCACGAGATCCTCGGCGTGCTGAGAACTGAGGACACAGCCGGCGCGGTCGGGCAGCGCCGCAGCCCTGAAGGATTCGGGCTGGAGACGATCATCAACCGCGCCCGCGAATCCGGGATGGACATCACCATCGCCGCCACCGGCTCAGCTCCCGCCGAGGCGACCGCGCGGGCGATCGAACGCGTCGTCCAGGAGGCGCTGACGAACGCGGCCAAACACGCCCCCGGCGCGCCGGTCGAGGTCTGCCTGCACACGACCGAGGACGAAACCCGCCTCACGGTGACCAACGGCCCGCCTGATTCAGCGGGGAAGCCCGCCCCTCTGCCGAGTCACGGGATGGGTCTCATTGCGGCGCAGGAGAGGGTTCGGATGCTCGGCGGAACACTGACGGCCGAGCCCCACCTCGGCGGTTTTCGCGTCGAAGCCCGGATTCCGGCGAGTCCCAGCCGGCCGCCCCCTGCCGGTCAGGTCGATCCCGAGGCGGAGCAGAGGCTCAGGGCCCTTCACAGGAACGTGCGGACCAGTCTGCGCCGGGCAGCACTCGTGCCGGGCGTCTGCGCAGCTCTGCTCCTGGGCGCCTTCGCCGTGTTCCACGTCCTCACCTTCACCAGCGTGGCTCTGCCGTCGAAGGATTTCGCGCAGATCGACATCGGGCAGGACCGTTCACAGGCGGCAGAACTTCTGCCCGCGTCCCATATCCCCGCTGACAGGCTCCCCGATACGATCGAGGTGCCGGCCGACCCGAAGTCGAATGAGTGCCGGTTCTACCTCGCACGGGATTCGCTCGCCGATCTCGGCAGCGACGTCTACCGCATCTGCACAGCTGACGGCGTCATCACCGTCGCCGACCGATTGACCCCAGGAGGGCCAGGATGACGCCGACCGACCCTTCGCCGAGGCCCGATTCGGACCCGAGTCTCGGCTCAGTCCCGAGTCTCGGCTCAGACCCGAGCCTCGACTCGGATTCGAGCCTCTCCTCGACGGTCAAGGTGGTCATCGTCGACGATGAGCCGCTCGTCCGCGGTGGGGTGCGGGCGATCCTCGCCACCGACCCCGGCATCGAGGTGGTCGGGGAAGCCGGCGACGGACACGAGGCGGTCGAGGTGATCGGGGCGATGCGCCCGGCGGTGGTGCTGCTCGACATCAGGATGCCGCGGCTGAATGGGCTCGACGCGATCCCGGAGATCCTCCGCCTGCTGCCGGCGACGAAGATCGTCATCCTCACCACCTTCGGTGAGGACGCCTACATCGCCGAGGCGCTCGAACGGGGTGCCAGCGGCTTCCTGCTCAAGGCCTCCGATCCCAGAGAGCTGCGCGATGCCGTCCACGCGGTCGCGGGAGGAGCGGCGTACCTCTCACCGCGTGTGGCGCATCGAGTGATCGACCGGCTGCGTGCGGGACCGCGCCCGGACGCCGAGGCGCAGAGTCGCGTCGAACCCCTGTCACCGCGGGAGCGCGAGGTCCTCGCCCTCATCGGCGCCGGCTGCTCGAACGCCGAGGTGGCTGCTCGCCTCTTCCTCACCGAGGGCACGGTCAAGGGCTATGTGAGCGCGATCCTGACCAAGCTCGAGGCGGAGAACCGAGTGCAGGCGGCGATCCTCGCGCATCGCGCCGGTCTCGTCACATGATGCCGAGCCTGGCACCTATTCTTCGAGCAGGGACTCGACGGTGATGGTCGCCGAGGAGAACAGCCGGGACACGGGACAGCCCTTCTCCGCCTCTTCGATGACGGAGGCGAACTCCTCGGAGCTCATCCCGGGCACCCGGCCCACGACGCTGATCTCGGAAGCCGTGATGGTCAGTGCGCCGTCGACCTCGTCGAGCGTCACCGTGGCCGTGACCATGAGCCGTTCCGGTTCGTGCTTCTTCTTTCCCAGGGCTCCTGCCACGGACATTCCGAAGCACGCCGAATGGGCGGCGGCCAGCAGCTCCTCCGGGCTTGTTCTGTTCTCGGGCGCCTCCGTGCGCGAGGCCCACGTGACGGCCTGCGAGTCGAGAACACTGCTGTTCGTCTCGCTGAATTCCCCGCTGCCCTGCTCCAGACCGCCCGTCCATGACATGGTGACATTTCGCTGTGCGATGACCATGAAGTCCTCCTTCGTCGGGCGCCGCCCGGTCCAGCCGGATGTGCGGCGCATGATGGAACCACTGTTCACCCACCTTGGCAGTCGGCGGCCCCCGGCAGGGGATCGCGGCGGGATTCGAACCGACTCCACACCCAGCACTCAGGTTCCTATCACCTCGGCGGGAACCGAGACACGCACCTCGGCGGGGACCAGGCGTTAAGCTGGGTCAGGTCGTGGCGCAGAGACGAGGAAATGGAGACCACACATGACGGTTCTGGTGACGGGCGGAGCGGGATACATCGGCTCGCACGTGGTGAGGCTGCTGGTCGAACGGGGTGACGAGGTGCTCGTCGTCGACGACTTCTCGACCGGTATCGAGAACCGAGTCGAAGACCTTCCCATCGTGAGCCTCGACCTCGCCGCCTCCGATGCCGAGGACCGCCTGGTTGCCGCGATCGAGGAGCACTCCGTCGACTCGATCATCCACTTCGCCGCGAAGAAGCAGGTCGGCGAGTCCGTCGAGCAGCCCCTCATGTACTACCGGCAGAACATCGGCGGGCTGACCAACGTCCTCGCCGCCGTCGAACGCACCGGAGTCGAATCGCTCGTCTTCTCCTCCTCAGCCGCGACCTACGGGATGCCCGACGTCGAGATGGTCGCCGAGGACCTCGACTGCCGACCGATCAACCCCTACGGCGAGACCAAGCTCATCGGCGAATGGATGATCGACAACGCGATCACCGCGGCGAAGATGCGTGGCACCGCGTTCAAGGCCGTGAAGCTGCGCTACTTCAACGTCGCCGGCGCCGGCTGGCCCGAGCTCGCCGACACCGCCGTCATGAACCTGATCCCGATCGTCCTCGAGCGCGTGGCCACCGGTAAGGCTCCCATCATCTTCGGCGACGACTACGCCACCCCGGACGGCACGTGCATCCGCGACTACGTCCACGTCAAGGACCTCGCCGAGGCCCATATCGCCTCCCTCGACTACATGAAGTCCGAGGAGCCCGCCGAGACCGTGTTCAACGTCGGCACCGGCAAGGGCGCCTCCGTCAAGGAGGTCATCGATGCCATCGCCGAGGCGACCGACCGTGAGATCGTGCCCGAGATGGGCGAGCGCCGTGCCGGAGATCCGCCGGCACTCGTCGCCGACGTCTCCCGCATCTCCGCGCAGCTGAGCTGGAAGGCCGAGTACGGTCTGACCGAGATCGTGCGCAGCGCCGTCGACGCCGCGGGGATGTCGTCGACCGGGAAGTAGGCGGCCCCGTCTCGGGGCGCAATGTCGGGAAGTAGGCGGCCCCGTCTCGGGGCACAATTGAGCACATGCGCGAATACATTGTGGTCGGAGCCGGGCTGGCGGGAGCCGCCACGGCATGGGAACTGGCCTCCCGAGGCGAGAACGTCACCGTGCTCGAACGCAGCACCCCGGCCAACGCTGCCGGCAGCTCCCATGGTTCGGCTCGGATCTTCCGTTACGCCTACCCCGATCCTCTCTACACGAACCTGCTGGTGAGGGCCCGCCGCCGCTGGGACGAACTCGAAGCTGCCGGCGGCGCTCAGCTCATCATCCCGACCGGATCTGTCGACCACGGGCCCGCCCGTGGAGTCGCGCAGCTGGCTCCGATCCTCGACGCCGCGGGAGTGGAGAACGAGGTGCTCTCGGCCGCGGATGCGCACGCCAGGTGGCCCCAATTCGCCTTCGACACCGAGGTGCTCTGGCATCCGGGAGCGGGTGTCCTCGACGCCCAGACCACGGTCGAGACGATGCTCGGACTCGCGGAGTCCACCGGTCGCGCCCGGGTGCTCACCGAATGGACGGTCGCCGGAATCGAACGCCGGACAGGCGGATTCTCGGTGCGGTCGGAGGACGGCGACACTGTCGACGGAGACGTCGTCATCGTCGCGGCCGGGGGATGGCTGCCGAGCATGCTGGGTGATCTTGCCCTGCCGT
>JAPSIC010000189.1 GCA_031179165.1 Brevibacterium sp. | reverse complement strand
GTGATGAGGCGTGAGGCGCGGTCGAGTTCGGTCACGGGTCAACGATACTCCGTGGCTGGGAGGCTGAAATCTGCGCCGTCGACGGGTATCGTCCGAGTACGGGCATCTTCACGCGGGAGGCTGGAATGGAATCCGCACACCGACGCATCTCCTTGGCCGAAGCGTTCTCCCGAGTGCCGCGCGAGCGCTTCCTGCCCGACGACCAGCGGGAGCTCGCCGGAGTCAATGTGCCGCTGCCGATCGGTCACGGGCAGACGAACTCGCAGCCGAGCACCGTGGGGGACATGCTGGAGCTCCTCGACGCGCAGCCCGGGCAGCGGGTGCTCGACCTCGGCTCCGGATCGGGCTGGACGACCGCGCTGCTCGGCGTCATCGTCGGCGACGAGGGGCATGTGTACGGGGTGGAGCGGCAGCCCGAGCTCGTCGAGATCTCCCGGCAGGTGCTGGCCAGGTTCGATCTGAGCAATCTCGATGTCATCGCGGCCCGGCCCGGAGTCCTCGGCCTGCCCGACCGGGCGCCCTTCGATCGGATCCTCGTCTCGGCCCAGACGGACGCCCTTCCCCCAGAGCTCGCCGCGCAGCTCGGCCCGGGAGGGGTCATGGTGATCCCCGTCGGCGGCACGATGCTGCGGGTGGAGCGGACGGGACCGACCGCGGAGGACGTGTCGGTCACCCGACATGGTCGCTACAGCTTCGTGCCCCTGATCAGCGACTGACCCCAGCCGTCAGGTTGCGATTTGATGGACCTCGCGAGAGTCAGACCAGGGTGTCGCGCCAGGCACGGTGGAGCTCGGCGAACCGACCGGTGCCCGAGATCAGATCGGCCGGGGCGCCGTCCTCGATGATCCGACCGGCCTCCATCACCAGGACGCGGTCGGCGATCTCGACGGTCGAGAGCCGGTGGGCGATGATGATCGCCGTCCGCCCCTGGAGAACGGTGGCCAGGGCATTCTGCACGAGCCGTTCGGACGGGATGTCCAGATGTGCCGTCGCCTCGTCGAGGACGACGACATCGGGGTCGGCGAGGAACACCCGGGCGAAGGACACCAGTTGGCGCTGGCCCGAGCTCAGCCGTCCGCCGCGCTTCTTCACGTCCGTGTCGTAGCCCTCGGGCAGTCTCCGGACGTAGGGGTCGAGTCCCACCGCACGTGCGGCGGCCACGACCTCCTCGGCGGAGGCCCCCGGATTGCCGATCCGGATGTTGTCGGCGATCGTGCCGGAGAACAGGAAGGACTCCTGGGTCACCATGACCACGCTCGAGCGCAGCTCGGTGTCGGCGAGGGCGCGCAGGTCCACCCCGTCGAGGCGGATGCTGCCCTCGCTCGGATCGTAGAACCGGGTGACGAGCTTGACCAGCGTCGACTTTCCGGCACCGGTCGCCCCGACCAGGGCCACGACCTGACCGGCCGGGATCCGCAGGTCGAAGCGGGGGAGCACCTCGGCGCCCTCGCCGTAGCTGAAGCGCACGTTCGAGAACTCGATGCTGCGCCCGGTCGTCGCCGAGGTGTGGGGCGGCAGGTGCCGCGGCTCGGTCGGTTCGACCACCTCGGGGTCGGTGTCGAGCACGGCCGCGATCTTCTCCAGAGCCGCGGAGGCCGACTGGTAGAGATTGAATGACTGGACCAGTTCGTCGAGGGGACCGTAGAACCGGCGGAGGTAGAGGATGAACGCGGCGAGCACCCCGATCTGCGTCCAGCCTTCGATGACGAGCCAGGCGCCGACGACGATGATCGCCGTCTGGGTGAGGTTGCCGACCAGCCGCGTCGACCCTGCGAACCAGGCGACGCCCTGGAGGGCATCCGTGTTGGCCTCCCTGAAGGTCGAGTCGTGTTCGTGGAGAGTGCCACGACGGTCGGGCTGCCGGCGGTAGGCCTGCACAGCGCGGATCCCGCCCATCGTCTCGACGAAGTGGACGATGACCTTCGCGATCGAGGTGCGGGTGCGGCGATAGGCGCTCCGCTGGGAGGTGTGGGCGGCCCTCGTGATGAAGAACAGCGGGATGAACCCGGCGAAGACCACGATCGCCAGGGGCACGTCGAGCACGATGAGGGTGACGGCGATGAAGAGCATCTGCAGCAGCGCCAGCGCGGTCTCGAACAGCGCATAGGACAGGAACTGCTGCACCGATTCCATGTCCGAGGTCTGTCGCGACACCAGCCGGCCCGAGCTCGACCTCTCGTGGTAGCCCAGATCGAGGCGCTGGACGTGGGCGAACAGGCGCGAGCGGAGGGTGAAGAGGATCTTCTGCGCGGTGATGCCGACCAGCCGCGTGGACACGAATGCCAGCACCGCCGAGGCGACGGTGGAGGCGACGAACAGCGAGACCGCGCGGATGAGCGGGACCGGATCCCCCTCGACGGCCCGCGGGATGCCGGTGTCGAGGGCCTCGGCGATGAAGATCGGCCCGATGATGAGCAGCAGGGCGGTGAGGATGACGATGAGGAGCAGGAACAGCGCCATCGCCCGATGGGGTCGGACCAGGGAGCGCAGCAGTGCGCGCGCCTTCTTCGCGATGTCGTCCGGCAGCTCGTCGACCGCGTCGTCCCGGTCCAGGCGGGTCGTGCTCATTCGTCCCCACCTCGCGCGGGTGTCTCCGTGGCCGCCGTCTGCCCCGCCCCCGCCGAGGCGCTCGCCCCCATCAGCTCCCGGTAGAGCGCCGAGGCGGCGAGCAGCTCCTCGTGCGTGCCGAGGGCAGCGATCCGGCCCTCGTCGAGCACCGCGACCACGTCGGCCAGCGCCGCGGTCGAGGGCCTGTGCGCGATGACGAGGGTGGTGGAGTCGGGCAGGATCTCCCGCAGGGCCCGTTGGACCCGGTCCTCCGTGTCGACGTCGACCGCGGAGAGAGGATCGTCGAGGACGAGGATGCGGGGCCTGCCGATGACCGCGCGGGCCAATGCCAGGCGCTGACGCTGCCCGCCCGAGAGGGAGAGCCCCTGCTCGCCGACCTCGGTGTCGAGCCCGTTCGGAAGGCGTTCGACGAAGTCCCTGGCGCACACGATCTCCAGCGCCTGCCAGATCTCGTCGTCACCGGCCCCGGGCGAGCCCATCGCGACGTTCTCGGCGACCGAGGCCGAGAACAGGATCGGGTCCTCGAACGACACGGACACCAGATGGCGCAGCTCGTTGACCGGCATGTCACGGATGTCGACGCCGTCGATGCGCACGGCCCCGCCGGTGACGTCCTGGAGCCTGGGCACGAGTGCTGCCACGGTCGTCTTGCCCGCGCCGGTGGCGCCGACGAGGGCAAGGGTCTGCCCGGGCTCGATGCGCAGGCTCAGGCCGGTGAGGGTATTCACCTCGGTGTCGGCGAAGTGGAAGTCGACGTCGTCGAAGACGAGCTCGCCGCGGTAGCGGCCGACATCCGGGTCATCGTCGATCCGCCCGTCGGCGTCGGTGATCTCGTGCCGGATGTCGATGACCTCCCAGTACCGGGCGGCGGCGGTCAGCGACATCAGCGCATCGGCGAGGAGGAACCCGAGCATCTCGATGGGCATCCGCAGCACCATCGAGATCGTCATTCCCGCCACGACCGACCCGACCGTCGTCCACCCCTGGACGACGCCCCACGTGCCCACGCCGACGATCGCCGCCTGCGCCAGGGTCGGCAGCAGGAGCAGGACGCTCCAGAACCAGGAGTCGAGCTTCGCCTTGCGGATCTCGAGGCCGCGCAGCCTCGTCGACAGTCCGGAGAAGCGCGCGGCGGCCCAGGGGGAGCGGCCGAAGGACCTGAGGATGCGAATGCCCTGGATCGATTCCTCGACGGCGGTCGCGATCTCACCGACCGTGTCCTGTGACTGCCGGGAGGTCTCGCGATACCTCTTCTCGAAGATCGCCACCGACACGATCGTGGGCACGGCCATGAGGACCATGATGAGGCCGAAGATCGGCTGCAGGGCGGTGAGCATGATGGTGCCGACGACGATGACGATCGGGGTGACCAGGAGGAATGGGAAGCCGAACGCGAAGAACCGGCGCAGCTGGGACAGGTCGTTGATCGCGCGCGAGAGCAGCTGGCCCGACTCCCAGGAATCATGGATCGCCACCGAGGTGTACTGGAGGCGGTCGAACAGGCGCGAGCGCCACCCGACCTCCCAGGCGGAGACGACGGGGGCGACGACCATCCGTCTGGCCCACAGGGCCAGCGCCTCGGCGAGGCCGAATCCGAGCACGCCAAGAACCGGCCACCACAAGCCGTGAAGGTCACCGGCGGCGATGGGCCCGTCGATGATGTGACCGGTGAGCAGCGGGACGAGGAGCTGGATCCCGTTGGCGAAGAGGGTGAGGACGAGGACGAGGATGTAGACGCCGATGCGCGCACGCACATCGGGCCAGAAACGGAGCAGGGGATGCACAGTCGCCAATCTAGTCCCGGACTGTGAGAGAGTCCACAGATCCGCGGCGATCCCGCCCGGACACCGGGCCTGCGACACCGGGCCGGTCGGAGCCTCGGCGGTGATCCGTCTCACCCCTCAAGCCCAGGCCATCCCATGATCCGAGACGTTCCATTGCGTCGTTTGACACCCCAGCAGCCTGGACGGTTCTATTGAGGCATGACTCACCTTCTCGTCGTCGTCATTAGCCAGCGCGCGGATCACCCGTAGCCTGTCAGTACGACACGTTCCGCGCGCCCCTACCGAAACCGGAGGGGCATTTTTTATGCGGGAACGAGCGGGATCACTAGGAAGGACAGAAACGATGGCAGCCACGCCCTCGGCCCAGAAGGCGGCAACCGGCAGTGCTCCCGGCACGACCCCGGTGACCGCCACCCCGTCAAGCATCCGACGAAACTCGACCCCGGAGGTCCTCACCGGTGCGCAGGCGATCGTGCGCAGCCTGGAGCGGCTCGGGGTCGACACCGTCTTCGGCCTCCCCGGCGGCACCATCCTTCCGACGTACGACCCGCTGTTCGAGACCGACAAGATCCGCCACATCCTCGTCCGTCACGAGCAGGGAGCCGGGCACGCGGCCGAGGGCTACGCCTCGGCCTCGGGCAAGTTGGGAGTCTGCATCGCCACCTCCGGTCCGGGGGCGACCAACCTCATCACCGCGCTCGCCGACGCGCACATGGACTCCGTCCCGGTGCTCGCGATCACCGGCCAGCAGAGCTCGAAGCTGCTCGGCACCGATGCGTTCCAGGAGGCCGACATCGTCGGGATGACGATGCCGGTGACCAAGCACAGCTTCCTCATCACCAAGCCCGAGGACATCCCGGGCGCGCTCCTCAACGCCCACCACATCGCCACCACCGGCCGACCCGGACCGGTCCTCGTCGACATCACGAAGGATGCGCAGACGGGATCGGCGCCGTTCGTGTGGCCCGACGAGCCCCAGCTGCTCGGCTACCGTCCCATCCTCAAGCCCCACGCCAAGCAGATCCGGGAGGCCGCCCGGCTCATCTCCGAGGCCCAGCGCCCCGTCTTCTACATCGGCGGCGGCGTCATCCGGTCCGAAGCGGAGAAGGAGCTGCTCAGGCTCGCCGAGGCGACCCGGATTCCCGTCGCCACGACCCTGATGGCCCGGGGTGCCTTCCCCGACTCCCACCAGCTGCACGTGGGCATGCCCGGAATGCACGGGACCGTGCCCGC
>JAPSIC010000050.1 GCA_031179165.1 Brevibacterium sp. | reverse complement strand
TCGGCGGTCTCGAGCAGTCGCTCGAACTGCTGCCGGTCGCCGCGGTCGGCCAGGTTGAGCAGCGTCGTCCGCTTGCCCTGTCCGGTGTCGAAGTGCTGCCAAGCCGGTTCCGGCAGCTCCGGGGAATCGATGCGCAGGACATCGGCGCCGGCCAGCGCCAGGTCACGGGCGGCGACGGGTCCGGCGATGACCCGAGTGAGATCGAGAACGCGGACACCGGAGAGGGGACGACCGTCATCGATCCTCCACCCTCGAGGCGGACACCCGCCGTGGGAGGTCAGCCCCACCAGCGAGGTCGATTCGAGGTGGGAGAACTGGGCGTGCCGGCGCCACTCCTCGGCATCTCGAACGGCAACGGCCAACGCGCCGTGGCCTGCCGCCTGCTCCTCCAGCTCCAGCCTCGGCCAGTCGCGGATCGCCGCGGCGACATCCGTCTTCTCCGCCGCAGCGGGAAGGCCGAGAAGCCCGAGCAGCCGTTGCGCGTGGTGCGGATAGTTCCCGTGCGTGCGCACCCAGCCATCGGCGGCCTGCCAGAAACCGGACAGGGGTGCCCAGACGGCGGGTGCTTCGCCGTCGATGCGCAGGATCCGATCACTGCCGAACGAGGCCTGCACCCGCGCGGCACCGACTTCGACCCGGTGATCCTCGACAGCGACGCGGTCCCGGGCGAGAAGCGTCATCGCCAGGGAGGAGAGGGCGACGCTGTCGACGGCGAGTTCGGCAGTCCTCAGGTTCGACAACCAGTCCGGCAGCTGCCGGACCGGTTCGATGAGGCCAAGTTCCTCCGGCTCCAGGTGCAGGGCCGCGGCCACTTCGCCGCCCACCTGGTGGATGGGAGAGCGCTCGCCCTCCGGTCCGTTCGAAACCATGGTGGTCTGCTCGTTCATCGCCATCACTCCTTCCCCCGCTTCTGCGGCAATCGTCTCAGCCCGGGCTTGATTCGACCAGGGTTCTCTGCGGGCGACTCGACCCGATGTGTTCGCAGACGCAGGGCGCCGATGACAGCCGCCATATCCTCGTGGCCGTGCCCGGACGCCGCCGCCTCGGCGAACAGGGTGGCGCAGGCGTCCATCAGCGGTGTGACTGTTCCCGACTGCCTCGCCTGATCCACGATGAGTCGGCAGTTCTTGAGCACATCTGGGATCGCCGCCTGCGGGGACCAATCGCTTCGGGCGAGCTTCCCACTCTTCGCTCTCGAGACGGAGGACGCCATCGGACCGGCATCGAGGATCTCGCGGAGGAGCCGGGGGTCGAGGCCGTTCTCCTCGGCGAAGTGGAAGGATTCGGCCAACCCGGTCACGAGGCTGATGAGAAACGTGTTCACCGCCAGTTTCATCATCAGCGCCTGGGGCGGGCGCCCGCAGCGGACTACGCTGTGGCACATCGATCGAAGATGCGGCTCGACCTCATCAAGCGCGGAGTCCCCGCCGGCGACCATGGCGATGAGCTGCGCGTCCACGGCCGGCTGACGGGATCCCGAGACGGGCGACTCGACGTACCTCCCGCCTCGGCGCTCGATCTCCGCGCCCAGCCGCCGAGAATATGCGGGTGAGACCGTGCTCATCAGCACGACGATCCGATCCCGGAGCTCAGCGGTTCCGTCGCGGGGGAGCACCGCATCGATGACGGCCTCGTCGGAGAGCATGAGGAAGATGATGCGACACGACTCGAACACGGCTGCCGCCGACGGCGCGACGCGGGCTCCCGAACGTGCGAGCGCCTCTGCGGCCTGCGCCGACCGGTTCCACACCGTGAGCGGAGTGGAACGGGCGAGATTGGTCGCCATCGCCGAGCCCATCAGCCCCAGACCGATGAACCCGACGGCAGTGTCGGGCACCCGGTCCGCGTCCGGGTGGCTGTCTTCGCTCAGCGCGTCCGTCATGTTCACCGCACTTCTCCTCGCTGTCGCTTTCTCGAGCAATCCAATCGCACCCGTGGCAGGTCCGAACAGTTCCACTTCGGATAAATTGGACTCATGGGCAGTTCTCGTCTCTCTGCTCGAGCTCTCCTCGGCCTGATCGGAGAACTCGATCCCAGCCGTGCCCTCTACGAGGCGCTCGCCGAGCGGATCCGGCTGCTCATCATGGACGGCAGGATTGCCGTCGGCACCCGTCTGCCGTCCGAACGGGAACTCGCCGCGCAGGCGGGCCGAAGCCGAACCACCATCGTCGCCGCCTACCAGGTCCTGCGCGACTCCGACTACCTGATCAGCCGGCAAGGGTCCGGGAGCAGCGCCGCGCTTCCTGACGGGCGCCCCGGTCCGGAGACTTCGACTCGAATGATCGACTTCGCCCGCGCGGTGCCGCCGCCGGTCACCGGTCTGAAGGACCTCTTCGCTGAGGTCTCGTTCCGTCAGGCCCTGGACGGTCGGGGCTTCGACCTGCAGGGCAGACTCGAACTGCGCAGTGTCATCGCCGAGCGGTACTCCGACCGCGGGCTGCCCACGACGCCGGAGCAGATCATGGTGACGATGGGCGGCCAGCACGCCATCGCCCTGATCGCCCACACCCTGATCGCGCGTGCCGACAGCGCACTGATCGAATCGCCCACCTACCCGCATGCCAATGACGCCTTGAGGCGGGCGGGAGCCCGAGTCATCACCACCCCGGTCACGACCGGCGGGTGGGACCTCGACCATCTGCTCGAAGTCCTGTCCACGGTGAGACCGGCGCTGGCCTATCTCGTCCCCGACTTCCACAACCCCACCGGAGCCTCCATGCTGCCCGAGGAACGGGTCCACATCATCGACACGGCCCGAAGGATGGGAACCACACTGGTCATCGACGAGACGACCGCTGACCTCAACATCGACCGGCCCTGGGACGACGGGCCCTTCGCCCGGCACGCTCGTCGGATCCTGCCGTCGGGCAGCGCCGGGCCCATCACGATCGGGTCATTGAGCAAGTCGATCTGGGGCGGGCTCAGACTCGGATGGATCCGCGCCTCCACCTCGGTGATCGGGCGGCTCGTGCAGGCTCGACCGGCCGGAGACCTCGGCACCCCGCAGATGGAACAGCTGCTCGCGGAGCAGATCGTCAGATCCCTGCCGCGGCTGCTCGCACAGCGTCGCGAGTTCCTGCGCGAACATCGGGAGGTGCTCAGCGCCCTGCTCGCCGAGCAACTGCCGGGCTGGACCATCCCACGGCCACACGGCGGGCTGTCGCTGTGGACCCGATTGGACCGGCCGGCGAGCTCCGCCCTGACCAGCCTGTGCGAAGCGCGCGGACTCGCGCTCGTCGCCGGCCCGAAGTTCTCGATCGACGGGGCGTTCGAGCGATTCATCCGGCTGCCCTTCACCTCGCCGATCGCCGACCTCGACGACGGTGTGCGAACTCTGGCGATGACCTGGGCCCAGCTCTCCGGGGCACGACCGGTCAGACGTGAAGAGCCGCACGAGGTCGGATTCGTCTGAGCGGGGAGTCTGGGCTCGTCCGACGGGAGGGGACTGGATGCCGCAGTGTCGCACGGAACGCTCAGAATGCGGTGTACCCGCCATCGACCGGAAGGACGGCTCCGGTGATGTAGGACGATTCCGAGGATGCGAGGAAGAGAACGGCATCGGCGACTTCTGCGGGAGTGGCCAGCCGCTGCAGCGGAATCTGGGACTCGCGTTCGCGGCGGTATGCCTCTGGGTCGGGTCGGCGCTGGATGGACGATTCGATGACCGGTGTGACGGTCAGGCCGGGCGCGAGCACGTTGACGCGGATGTTGCGTGGTGCCCACTCGATCGCCGCTCCCTTCGCGAGCATGATGAGGCCGCCCTTGGCCGCCGAGTACAGCACCTGCCCCGACATCCCCACCGTGCCCAGCCGCGAGCCGATGCACACGATCGATGCCCCGGCCGCGGGCATCAGCGGTGCGAAGTGCTTCATCACCAGGAATGCGCTGAGCAGATTGCTGTGGAGCACGTCCTTGGCGTCGTCACAGGCCATGTCCGTGAGCGGACCGCTGGCCTGGAGGCCGTGATTGATGACGACCACGTCGATGGAGCCGAAGGTCTCCGCGGCCTGCGAGGCCAAGTCGGTGACGAACTCCTCTTCGTTGAGGTCTCCCGGGAGGTACACGTCCTCGGGCTCCGCGGAGTCCAGCTGCTCTCGGCGGCTGGTCAGGAGCAGCTTCGCGCCCTCCCGGCGGAGGTGCGAGCTCACCGCCTGACCGATCCCGCTGCCGGCACCGGTCACCAGCGCTGTCTTCGACTCGAGTCTCATTTCGGGTTCTCCTCGGGGTGGGGAAGTGATGGTCACGGGTTCAGCTGAGTAGCCCGCGCGCGGCGACCGGCCACTGCTCCCAGGTCGTGCCGGCGGTGTCGGTGACGAGCAGCTCCTCGAAGCTGTTGACCACGGGGCAGACGTGGTTGGGCACCACGGGGAGCACCGTCCCGACGCTTGGGCGGGCTTCGTCCGCGGGCATGGGGACGAAGCCGTGGTACTCGTTGAGCCGAGCGAGCACGGCCGTCCGTCCGGCGATGCCCGCATAACCCGTCTCCGGGGTGCCTTCGCGGCCCAGCGCCTTCGTTCCGACGTCGAGGATCACCTGATCCGACACCTGGTCGCTGACGACGGTGGCGGCGACGAAGAGTGCGATCTGGTCCTCCACGCAGGCGCCCAACCGGGCATTGTCGAGATCGCCGAAGACATACTCGCCCGGCCGGATCTCGGTGATCGGGCCGCCGGTCGAGAACGCAGCCGTGGGCGTCGATCCCGCGCTGACCACCTCAGTGGTGAACCCGGCGGCGGCGAAGCTGCGCACAGCGGCGGTCAGCGCGGATTCCTGATCCCGCGCCGCGGGGAGGCGAGAACCGGGGCCGGAGCTGCCGTGCCCGGGATAGGTGAAGACCCCGACCGGGTCCAGACCCCGCCGGCGGGCGGCACGCGCCAGGTCACCGGCGTCATCCGGAGCGATTCCGGAGCGTCGGGCCCCGCAGTCGACCTCGACGACCACCTGCAGTCGACCCGCATCCGCCCCCATCGCCTCGGCGAGGGCATCGATCGCGGCCGGGTTGTCGACCCCTACTCGGAGGCGGATGGTCCGTGCCAGCTCGCGCAGCCGCTCGCTCTTCGTACCCGAGGGCCACACGGGGTAGGCGAGGAAGATGTCGTCGAACCCGGCGCGGGCGAAGACCTCGACCTCCCCGACGGTGCCTGCGGTGATTCCCACCGCCCCTGCCGCGAGCTGGCGGCGACCGATCTCCACGCACTTGTGGGTCTTGACGTGCGGGCGCAGGCTCAGACCGTGGGCATCGGCGAAGCGCTGCATCCGCTCGATGTTCCGGTCCATGACATCGGCCAGGACGATCGGCATCGGGGTGTCCACACGGCCGGCAATGCAGTCGAGTACCGCTTGGAACTGGTGCATCGTGCACTCCTCGCCTGACACTGTCCGGTGCTGTCGACACTAGGCGGATCGGCCGGGGCGGTCAACGGTCTGGCGGCCGCAACCTTCCTGGCCGCCGCGGGCGATATTGGTCGTCCCCGGCGAACGGCCGCTACTGTGGAAGCAGTGTCGTCGATCCCGGTGCCGGGGAGGACGCGCGACAACGGAGGTGGAACAGTGGATTCGACGGAGGCCGGGAATTCGACGACGGCGATCGTCACCGGTGGGAGCAGGGGGATCGGAGCCGAGATCGTCCGCCGCCTGGCGCGGGCAGGTCATCATGTTCTCCTGGTCTACGGCCACGACGACGAGGGCGCGGAGCAGACCGCCGCCCGCTGCTCGACGGCGCACGGTCGGGTGGTCGCGTTCAGATGCGACATCACCGACGACGAGGCACCGGGACGGATCTTCGACGCCGCGGCTGACCTCTCCGCCCCGAGCATCCTGGTCAACAATGCCGGAACCACCGGCACGATCAGCCCGCTGCATGACGCCACCGACGAGACCATCCGCTCGGTCGTCGACGTCAACCTCATCGCGACGATTCGGCTCTGCCGCGAGGCGATGCGCCGGTGGCAGGACGCAGAGATCGGACCTGCGCGCAGCATCGTCAACGTCTCCTCGATCGCGGCGAAGACCGGGTCGGCCGGCGAATACGTGTGGTACGCCGCCGCGAAGGCGGGGGTGAACGCACTGACCACGGGTCTGGCGCTGGAGGCTGCACCCCATGGCATCCGCGTCAACGCGGTCAACCCGGGGACGACGAGCACGGGCATCCACGCCCGGGCGGGACGCCCGAACCGGGCAGCGGAGGTCGGCGCCAAGTCCCCGATGGGCCGACCCGCCGAGCCCGATGAGATCGCCGCCGCCGTCAAATGGCTCGTCAGCGCCGAGGCGAGCTACGTCAACGGCACGATCCTCGACGTCGCCGGCGGCACCCGCTGAGGGTGCCCGCAACTCAGCCGAGGAAGCAGAGCACTTCCCACAGGTGCCCGTCCGGGTCCGCGAAGTATCCGGAGTAGATTCCCCACGGGCGCTCGCCGACGCTGCCGACGAGTGTTGCTCCGGCGTCCTCGGCCGCCCGCAGCACCCGGTCGACCTCCTCGCGGGAATCCACCTGGTGACCCAGCGAGAAGCCGTGACCGGAGGTGTGATCGGCGGCCACACCGGCGTCCTTGGCCAGCTCGCCGGCCGGGTAGAGCGACAGGATGAAGTCGTCGCGCAGCTGGAACATGGCCACCCGGCCGGCCGGTTCGGTCTCCGAGCCGGGGAATTCGGTGCCGACGATCCCGGAGCTCGGCAGGCCGAGTCCGTCCCGATAGAACCTCAGTGAGGCGTTGAGGTCCTTGACGGCGAGAGTGATGGCGAAGATGTGCGGTTCCATGCTCAGGGTTCCTTTCGTCAGATGAATGTCGGGGAGGCAGCGTCGGCCGCCCTCAGGGGTGAGAGCGGCCGGCGAACGCGACCAGTTCCGCCTGGTCAGCTCACCGCGCTCAGCTCACCGGCTCCGTCTCGCGCTGCGCCCGCTGCCTGCGCCGGGCCAGCACGCGCCCGGTCCCGGTGTAGACCAGGGCGCCGATGAGGAGGAGGTAGAGGACGATCGTGATCGGTGAGGACACGAGCGTGGCCCAGTTGCCGTCGTTGGCGATCAGCGCATCGCGCAGGCTGGTCTCGGCCAGGGGGCCGAGGACCATTCCGATCATCAGCGGGGCCAGCGGCACGCCGTAGCGTTTGAGGACGAAGCTGATGATGCCGATGCCGAGCAGGATGAACAGCTCGAACTGGGACGCCGAGGTCGCGTAGATGCCCAGCCCGCAGAACACCGCGATGCCGCCGTAGAGGTACGGGTCGGGGATCTTCAGCAGCTTCGCCCACAGCGGAGCGAACGGCAGGTTGATGGCCAGCAGGACGATCATGGCGAGGAAGAAGCTGGCCAGCAGACCCCAGACGAGCTCAGGGGACCGGTCGAAGAGCAGCGGGCCCGGCTGCAGACCGTACTGCCGGAACGCGGCGAGCATGATCGCCGCCGTCGCCGAGATCGGCAGGCCCAGCGCCAGCAGCGCACCCATCGCGATGCCGGTGGTCGCGCTTCCCGCCGCCTCGGGGGCGGCGAGTCCGCGGATGGCGCCACGACCGAACTGCGGGTCCGGGCGCTTGGCGTCGAGCCGGCGTTCGAGCCCGTAGGCCATGAACGTCGGCACGTCGGCGCCGCCGACCGGGATGACGCCGAAGGGCAGACCGATCGCGGTTCCGCGCAGCCACGCCGGCACCGCCTCGCCGAACTCCTTGCGCGAGAGGAACGGCCGGCCCGAGGAGCTGATCGTGTTGTCGCGGGCCGCCCGGCGGATCCGGGAGGCGATGAAGAACACCTCACCCAGGGCCAGCAGGGCCACGGTCACCGTGACCAGGGAGACGCCGTCGAAGAGCTCGGGCACCCCATAGGTGAATCGTTCGCTGCCCGACACGGAGTCGATGCCGATGACCGAGATCCCGATGCCGAGCACCAGCGCGGTCAGCCCCTTGAGCACGGAGTCGGCGACCACCGAGGACGTCGCGACGAACGCGAAGATCGCCAGGGCGAAGAACTCGGCGGGACCGAACTTCGTCGACAGGTCCGCCAGCGCCGGGGCGACGAAGACGACAAGGAAGCAGGAGATGAACCCGCCGATGAACGCGCCGATCGCGGCGGTGGCCAGCGCCTGCGGGGCGCGACCGTTGCGGGCCATCTTGTGGCCCTCGAAGGTCGAGGCGATCGCGGAGGCCTGACCCGGCGTGTTCATCAGTATGGCCATCGTCGAATCGCCGAACAGGCCGCCGAAGTAAACACCGGCGAACATGATGAACGCAGCAGTGGGGTCGAGCGCGAAGGTCATCGGCAGCAGCAGGGCCACCGCCATGGAGGATCCGAGCCCGGGCAGCACGCCGACGGCGGTGCCGAGGAAGCAGCCGACGACGACCCACAGCAGGTTCATCGGGGTGACGGCGTGGGTGAAGCCCTCGAAGAGTGACATCAGAGCGTCCATCTCAGAACCCACCTCCCAGGATGCCCGAGGGCAGGTTGAGCCCCAGCAGCACCGCGAACGCGAGGTAGACCAGGGACGAGAACGTCAGGGCCACGGTGAGATCGAACAGCGGCTTGCGCGAGCCCATCGACCGGGCCACGCACCAGAACAGGAGGGCAGCGGCGAGGATCCACCCGGCGAACTCGAGGATCAGGGCGAACGCGGCGAAGCCTCCCGCGCCCCAGGCCAGGGACACGAAGTCACTGTGCGTCCGGTGCCGGGCATCCTCCTTCCGCGCCTCGGCGAGGGCCTGCCGGTCGGTCGTCGGTTCGTCCTCCTCGTGCGGGGCGAGGCGGGAGGCGGCCACCGCCGAGGTGACCGGGGTGGAGAACGCCTTGTCCTCCTCCACCTCGGCGGGCGCGGAGGCCTCGACGTCGACGGGTTCCGGGGTCCGCAGGCAGGCGATCGCGAGCAGGATCGCCAGCACGTAGCCGGCGATCATGACCAGGGCCGGGAAGAACTGGGGGCCGGGCCGGTCGACGTCGTCGGGAACCTCCATCGTGAGCAGGCCGACGAGCAGGTAGGTGGAGAACCCGGCCATGATCAGCGGCACCAGCAGACCGGATCGTCCCTGCCACCAGGTGCCGGCGCCGAGGTGGTTCGTGCGGGTGGAATCGTGCGCTTTCACGGGCATGCTCATAGTCCCAACTCCTTCAGCAGTGCCTCGACCCGGGCGGTGTCCTCGTCGACGAACCGAGCGAACTCCTCGCCGGTCAGCCACACGTCGCTCCATTGGTTGCGCCGCAGCGCGTCCTTCCACTCCGCGCTGTCGCGGGTGTTCTTGAGCAGCTCGACGAGTTCGGTCTTCTCCTCGGCGGAGATGCCCGGGGCGCCGAGGTAGCCGCGCCAGTTCGTCAGCGTCACCTCGTAGCCCTGCTCGGACATCGTCGGGATGTCGGAGCCGTCGATGCGCTCCGGGGCGGCCAGGCCGATCGCCTTGACCCGTCCAGCCTCGATCTGGTCGGAGACCTCGTTGAAGCCGGTGGACGCGAAGTCCGTCGTTCCCGACAGCAGCGTCTGGATCGCCTCACCGCCGCCGGACTTCGGGATGTAGGTGATCGCCGAGCCGGGGATCCCGGCCAGCTGGGCGAGCTGGGCGATGACGAGATGGTCGACCGACCCGGCCGACCCGCCCGTCCAGACGAACCCCTGCGGGTCCTCCTTCCACGCGGTGACGACGTCGTCGAGCGTGTTGTAAGGGGAGTCGGCGGCGGCGATGAGGACGTCGTAGTCCTCGGCGACCCGGGCCAGCAGGGTGGTGTCGGAGAACCCGACGGGGGACTTGTTGAGCGCGATCCCTCCCACCATCGCGGTGCCGGTGGCCAGGAGCGTGTCGGCCCGCCCGGACATGGTGGAGAACTTGCCCAGCCCGATGGTTCCGCCGGCGCCGGGGATGTTGACGACCTGCGCATTGTTGGCGAAGCCGTTGACGCGCATCGCCTGCTGGGTCTCGCGGGCGAACCCGTCCCAGCCGCCGCCGGCCCCGGCGGGGGCGATGATCGTGAGATTGGTGGTCAGGTCACCCTCGGCGGATGCGGCCCGGATGGAGAAGCCGGTCGCGGTCGCAACCGCCGCCACCGCCACCGCACCGTAGGCGATCTTGCCGAAGAGGCGCCGGGACACGTGTGAGTCCGGTCCGCGGGACTGCGGTGGGTCATCAGAGGATTGGTTCGTCATTGACCAACGTCCTTCCTTCATCATTGAAGACAGCTGTGATATCCGTTCCACCCTACGGTGACGCCGGACACTGTGCCGACTTGTGCGCACAAATCACGTTCTGCCCATTGTGCGCCTTCTGCGCATTCTGTGCACGCAATCGCCGGGGCGGGGGTGGCTAGGCTGGGGTCATGACTTCACCCCACACGCCGGCCTCGACCTCCGAGGCGAGCCCCACCGAAGCGCCGAGCCCTACCGAAGCGCCGACTCCCACCTCGGCGCCGGTGGCGAAGAAGGTACCCCACGAACGCGTCCACCACGGGCACACCTTCGTCGACGACTACGAATGGCTGCGCGAGAAGGACTCCCCGGAGGTCATCGCCCACCTCGAGGCGGAGAACGCGTGGACCCAGGCGCAGACTGCCGGGCTGGAGGGCCTGCGCGGCGCGATCTTCACCGAGATCAAGACGCGGATCAAGGAGACCGACATGTCCGTGCCCAATCGGCGCGGCGGCTACTGGTACTTCTCCCGGACGAAGGCCGGCCTCGACTACGGGATCAGCGTCCGCGTGCCCGTCACCGACCCCGACGACTGGACCCCGCCGGAGGTGGGCGAGGACCCGCTGCCCGGGGAGGAGGTCGTCTTCGACTCCAACCGCGCCGCCGAGGGCCACGACTTCTTCTCCCTCGGCGCCTTCTCCCTGACCGAGGACGGCCGGCACCTGCTCTACGGCGTCGATCACACCGGCGACGAACGCTACACGCTGCGCCTGCGCGACCTCAGCACCGGCGCCGACCTCGACGACACGATCGACAACACCTTCGCCGGGGCCTCCATCGATCCGACCGGCCGGTATGTCTTCTACACGACCATCGACGACGCCTGGCGACCGGAGAAGGTCTGGCGGCACACCGTCGGCAGCGACAGCAGCGAGGACGTCTGCATCTTCCACGAACCCGACGAACGGTTCTTCGTCGGCGCCGGCTTCTCCCGATCCCACAAGTACCTGTTCGTCGTCACCGGCTCGAAGACCACCACCGGGTTCTGGTGCCTCGACGCCGACGACCTCGAAGCCGAACCGCGGGAGGTGTGGCCCCGGGTCGAGGGCGTCGAGTACTCCGTCGAACACGCGGTGATCGGCGGGGAGGACAGGTTCCTCGTCACCCACAACCGCAGTCGCGCCGACTTCGACCTCGTCGACGTGCCCGCCGCGGAACCGAGCGGGCCCGGGGGCAGGCCCGTCCTCACTGACGTCGAGGGCCTGCGCCTCGAGGACGTTGATGCCTTCTCCGGCTTCCTCGCCCTGAGCTACCGCCGTGGAGGCCTCGCCCGGGTCGGGATCGTCGAGCTCGACCATGCCACCCCGGCGGCCCCCTTCTCCACGCTGCACGAACTCCCCTTCGACCGGGAGACCGGCACCCTGGGCCTGGCCGGCAACCCCGAGTTCGCCCAGACCGGCATCCGGCTCGTCTTCACCTCCATGTCGACGCCGTCCGTGGTCTATCAGCACAGTGTCGCCGACGGCACGGATACGATCCTCAAACGGCAGCCCGTCCTCGGCTCCGTCGACCTCGGCCGCTGCACCGAATCCCTGGTCTGGGCCACGGCCGAGGACGGGACCCGGATCCCGATCTCCCTCGTCCACCGTGCCGATCTCGTCCCGCTCGACGGCCGAACACCTGCGCAGCCGGCACCGCTCGTGCTCTACGGCTACGGCTCCTACGAGGTCAGCGTCGACCCCTACTTCTCCGTCGCCCGCCTCTCCCTGCTCGACCGCGGAGTCGTCTTCGCCATCGCCCACGTCCGGGGAGGCGGGGAGATGGGCCGCCACTGGTACGACCAGGGCAAGACGCTGCAGAAGAAGAACACCTTCACCGATTTCATCGCCGCGGCCCGCCACCTCGTCGACGAGGGCTGGACGAGCCCGGACCGCCTCGTCGCGACCGGAGGATCGGCGGGCGGACTGCTCATGGGTGCGGTGACGAACATGGCGCCGGACCTGTTCGCCGGCATCAGCGCCCACGTGCCCTTCGTCGACGCCCTGACCTCGATCCTGATGCCGGAGCTGCCGCTGACCGTGATCGAGTGGGAGGAGTGGGGCGACCCGCTCCACGACCCGGAGGTCTACGAGTACATGCGCTCATACTCCCCGTACGAGAACGTCACCGCGGGCGAGCATCCGAAGATCCTCGCCGTGACCTCGCTCAACGACACCCGCGTCCTCTACGTCGAACCCGCCAAATGGGTCGCCCGGCTGCGGGAGGTCGGCGCCGAGGCGCTGCTGAAGACCGAGATGAGCGCCGGTCACGGGGGAGTCTCCGGTCGCTACGACTCCTGGAAGGAGACCGCTTTCGATTTCGCGTGGATCCTCGACGTGCTCGGACGATCCGAGGTCGAGATCGCACCCTGAGGGGACGTTCGGCGCGGTGAGTAACGATAGCGGGACGATTGTCCCCAAAACGTGCTTTTGCTCACTCGCGGCGGTGCCGCCACTTACAGTGGGATAGCATAACGATCGTTGTCGTCCAGGTCACGGATCCAGAACGGACTGGCCGGGCCCGGAGTCCTTTCAAAGGGGAGAAGAATGCGTCTGAAGAATCTGGCCACCGCAGTCGTGGCGATCAGCTCGGTGGTGGCGGTCTCGGCCTGCTCCGGCGGGGACAGCGGCGGCGGAGGAGACGAGGGCGCAGACTCCTACGCGATCGGCATCTCCCAGCTCGTGCAGCACCCGGCGCTCGACGCCGCGACCGAGGGATTCCAGAAGAAGTTCGAGGACGAGGGCGTGACCGTCGAATGGGACGTGCAGAACGCCCAGGGTGAGCAGGCCAACGCCACCTCCATCGCGCAGAACTTCGCCAACCAGGACCTCGACCTCGTCCTCGCCGTGGCCACCCCCGCCGCCCAGGCGGCGGCCCAGGCGATCACCAACGTCCCCGTCCTCTTCACCGCCGTCACCGACGCCGAGGAGGCCGGACTGGTCAACTCGAACGAGGCACCCGGCGGCAACGTGACGGGCACCTCCGACCTCAACCCCGTCGCCGATCAGCTGCAGCTGGTCAAGGACCTGCGCCCCGACGCGAAGACCGTCGGCATCGTCTACAGCTCCGGTGAGGTCAACTCCCAGGTCCAGGTCGACCTCGCCAAGGAGGCGGCCAAGGACCTCGGCGTCGAGATCAAGGATGCGACGATCGCGAACTCGAGCGAGCTCGGCCAGGCGGTCAACTCCCTGGGCAAGGTGGACGCCTACTACGTGCCCACCGACAACAACGTCGTCTCCGCCGTGTCCGTGATGGTCCAGGCGGCCGAGAAGAACAAGGCGCTGCTCGTCGGCTCCGAAGCCGGTCAGGTCGAACAGGGCGCGGCGATCACCCGCGGCATCAACTACACGAAGCTGGGGGAGCAGACCGGTGAGATGGCGCTGCGCATCCTCCAGGACGGGGAGAAGCCGGCGGACATGCCCGTTGAGACCAGCTCCGACCTCGAACTCGTCGTCAACCCGGAGGCGGCCAAGCGCCAGGGCGTCGAGATTCCGCAGAAGATCCTCGACGAGGCCGACCGCACCATCGAATGAGTCGCGGCCCGCGACTGATCCGCACCACCACCATCTGATCGGAAATCCATGTTCGGAGCGCTCGAACTCGGGCTCATCTACGCAGTGATGGCCTTGGGGGTCTACCTGACCTTCAAGGTCCTCAACTTCCCCGACCTCACCGTCGACGGAAGCTTCACCACGGGCGGTGCCACCGCAGCGTCCCTGATCATCGCCGGGGTCAACCCCTTCCTGGCGACCGCGGCCGCTATCGGCGCCGGACTCATCGCCGGTTACATCACCGGACTGCTGCACACGAAGGGCGGGATCGACGGTCTGCTGGCCGGCATCCTCACCATGATCGGTCTGTGGTCGATCAACCTGCGGATCATGGGCAAGGCGAACCTGCCGCTCCTGCGCGAGGAGACCGTGTTCACCCCGCTGCGGGAGAACCTGCTCCTGGGCAGCTGGATCTCCATCGGGATCCTGCTCGCCTTCACCCTCGTCCTCAAGTTCGCCATCGACTGGTTCCTCACCACCGATCTGGGCCTGTCGATCCAGGCGACGGGCAACAACCAGCAGATGATCCGCAGCCTGGGCGTGAACACCGACAACACGACGATGCTGACCCTGGCGCTGTCGAACGGATTCGTCGCCCTCTGCGGCGCACTCGTCGCCCAGTACCAGGGCTTCTCCGACATCAGCATGGGCATCGGCCTGATCCTCGTCGGCCTGGCCTCGGTCATCCTCGGCCAGGCGGTGTTCGGCAGCCGCAACATCATCATGGCCAGCCTCGGCGCTCTCCTCGGGTCCGTCATCTACCGGTTCATCATCTTCCTCGCGCTGCGGGCGGGGCTCGACACCAACGACATGAAGCTGACCACCGCGCTGCTCGTCGTCGTGGCGCTGCTGCTGCCGAGGTGGGGATTCCTCCGGCGGATCCCGTCGCTGCGGACCCGCGGCAACCGGGCTCCGGGCAAGGCGCCAGACGGGACCGTCGACATCCCCGACCAGATGGGCAGCATCCCCGCGGGAACGCGGGCCGGAGCGGCCGCAGGAACGGCGACTGGGGTGTCGGTCGGCACCGATGCGGGCACCGCGGTGTCGACCAAGAACTCCACCGGCACGACCGAGGGCTGAGGACCATGCTGAAGATCGACTCCATCTCCAAGACCTTCTTCCCCGGCACGGTCAATGAGCGCAAGGCCCTGCAGGACGTCTCGCTCGAACTCGACGAATCCGACTTCGTCACCGTCATCGGCTCCAACGGCGCCGGGAAGTCGACCCTGCTCAACACGGTCTCCGGCCGCCTGCCCATCGACTCCGGGTCGATCACGATCGACGGCGCCGAGGTGTCACGGATGCCCGAGCACAAACGGGCGAAGTACCTCGGCCGGGTGTTCCAGGACCCCATGGCCGGGACCGCGCCCGACCTGACGATCGAGCAGAACCTGTCCCTGGCGCTGCGCCGCGGCAAACCGCGGGGTCTGGGCAGGGGCACGACGCGGGCCCGGCGGGAGCACTTCCGGGAGGAGCTGGCGACCCTCGAACTCGGGCTCGAGAACCGGCTGAAGACGAAGGTCGGTCTCCTCTCCGGCGGACAGCGGCAGGCGCTGAGCCTGCTCATGGCCGGATTCACCCAGCCGCGGATCCTGCTGCTCGACGAGCACACCGCCGCCCTCGACCCCCAGCGGGCCGCGCTCGTGACCACCCTGACCGAGAAGATCGTCTCCACCGGGGGACTGACGACCCTGATGGTCACCCACAACATGGAGCAGGCCATCGCCCTGGGCAACCGGCTGATCATGATGCACGAGGGCCGGATCATCTACCAGGCCTCGGCCGAGGAGAAGAAGACCCTCACCGTGAAGACCCTGCTCGGCGAGTTCTCGAAGCTCAAGGGCGCCTCCCTGGGCGACCGGGCCCTGCTCAACTGAACCGTCCATCCGGGCTGCGCAGCCCAAAGCACCCGGCAGTTCGGCCGCCCACCCGGCCGAGCATTGGGGCTGCGCAACTGGGCGCGCCGAGACGATGCTCGGAATCCGTTGAGGAAAGCACCGGCGGCTGTTATGGTTCGAAACATGGTCCCGATCGAGTTCTCCGCGGCGCACGTGCGCGCCCCTCGATCCGCGTGCCCATCTGCCTCGACGATGCGGATGCCGCGACAGGCCGCTCCTCGTCCGACCGCCGGATACGCCAACGACTCCTGGGAAGGGGCCGCGATCGGCTGGTGGGGCCGCGAGCCGTAACCGCCTCCGCTCCGCCCCCGCACTCCAACCCACGACCGCTCCACGGCACCGGCTTCCGCTGACCCCTCCGGGGTCGGCGGATGGTCCCCCACTCCTGTCTCCAGGGATTCCCGCCTTCGGGATTGCTGTCCCCAGGATTCCTGTCTCCAGGTGCCGTGGACCTTCATCCTGAACAGAGGTGCCTCCGTCATGGCAGACGACTCCACCCCGACACACGACAACCTGCGAGAGACCGATTCAACGACCAACGGCACGACCTCGGCCGGCGCGACGCCGGTCGCCGACTCCCCATCGGCCCCGAAGCGCCTGCGCCGCGGAGCCAGGCGAGTCGGTGACCGGGCGCGTCGAAGCCTGGGCAAGCTCGACTTCAAACGCCCCCGATATCCGCACGACATCCATCCCGCGCTGGTGCCCGGCATCGCGATCGACGAACAGCGCCGCCGCTACAGCCTCGACAAGACCATCTTCGCGATCGCCGGGACCCTCACGGTGGCCTTCGTGGTCTGGGGAATCATCGATCCCGACAATGTGTCCTCGGTGTCGCAGGCCGCCTACGCGTGGGCGACGCGCAACGTCGGCTGGCTGTTCAACGCCGTGGCGATCATCGTCCTGGTGGCACTGCTGGCCCTGGCCATGTCCCCGTACGGAAAGATCCCCCTGGGCAAGGACGGCGAGGACACCGAGTTCAGCACCTTCGCCTGGGTGTCCATGCTCTTCGCCGCCGGCATCGGCATCGGCGTGCTGTTCTTCGGCCCCTCCGAACCGCTGACCTACTTCGTGTCCCCACCGCCCCTGACCAACGACGCGGAGTCGGTCGAGGCTCTGCACGGAGCGATGGCGCAGACCTACTTCCACTGGGGCTTCCACGCCTGGGCGATGTACGCCCTGGTGGGCGGGGCGATCGCCTATGCCGCGTACCGTCGTGGACGCTCGCTGCTGATGTCCTCGATCTTCCAGACCCTCTTCGGCCGACGCCGCACGGAGGGCTTCGCCGGCAAGCTCGTCGACATCTTCGCCATCGTCGCCACCCTCTTCGGCACCGCCGCGGCTCTCGGCATCGCGGCGATGCAGATCGGCACCGGGGTCTCCATCGTCTCCGGAGCCGGACCGATGACGAACAACTCCCTCGTCGTCATCATCCTCATCCTCACGATCGGCTTCGTCATCTCCGCGGTGTCCGGGGTGGCCCGCGGCATCCGGTACCTGTCGAGCATCAACATCGTCCTCACCGTGGGAATGGTCGGCCTCGTCCTGTTCCTCGGCCCGACCCTGTTCCTGCTCAACCTGCTGCCCTCCGCGCTGATGGAGTACCTCGGCTCGATGTTCGACATGATGGGCCGCTCCCTGTCCTGGGGAGAGGAGACCCAGCAGTTCCAGTCCGTGTGGACCGTCTACTACTGGGCGTGGTGGATCTCGTGGTCGCCGTTCGTCGGGACGTTCATCGCCCGGATCTCCCGCGGGCGCACCATCCGCCAGTTCATCCTCGGCACGATCTTCATCCCGTCCACCCTCCTCTTCGTGGCCTACGGCATCATGGGCGGAACCTCGATCTGGATGTACCGCGAGGGCTACGACGGATTCTCCGCCGACATGGCCCCGCCGGAGGTCTTCTTCACGATCATCGACAACCTGCCGTTCGTCGAATGGCTGCCGTTCGTCGTCATCCTCGTGCTCGCGATCTTCTTCATCACCTCGGCGGACTCGGCCTCCATCGTGATGGGCATGCTGACCAGCCGCGGGAACCAGGAGCCGCGCCGCAGCGTCGTCGTGTTCTGGGGACTGGTCATGTCCGGGATCGCGGTGGTCATGCTCCTGCTCGGCAATGCCCGCGCCCTCGAGGGGCTGCAGCAGCTGGTCATCGTCACCGCCGTGCCCTTCGCCCTGGTCATGCTGCTCATCGTCATCGCCTGGATCCGCGAGCTGCGCACCGATCCCTTCACCCTGCGCCTGCACTATGCCCAGAGCGCCGTCGAGAACGCCGTCGTCGACGGCGTCGACCGCTACGGCGACGACTTCGCCCTCCAGGTCGTCCAGACCGATCCCGGCGAAGGCGCGGGAGGGGGCATCGACTCCGAACACGAGGAGTACACCGGCTGGTACCAGCGCACGGATGAGGACGGACAGCCCGTCGGCTACGACTTCGAAACCGGGGAATGGGCCGACGGCTGGACCGCCGAGGCGGGGGCCGTCACCCCGGCAGCCGACGGCGGCCTCACCTCGGGGAAGGACGCGGACGGCAGTGTCACCTCGGGGAAGGACGCGGACGGCAGTGTCACCTCGGGGAAGGACGCCGTCGACGGCGATGACACCACCGGCGCCGACCGATGAGGCGGGGCTCAGGCGACGTCGACGGCCAGGCGGAAGCCGGCGTGGCCCAAGGAGGTGTCGGCAGTCGTGGCGGTCCTCGCCGAGGTCCGGTAGCGCCGGCAGTAGGAGTCATGGCACATGTACGAGCCCCCGCGGAGGACTCCCCGGTCATCGTCGGGACCGAAGGCGCCCGCTGCCCACTCCCAGACATTGCCGGTCATGTTGTGCAGGCCGTAGCCGTTGGGGTCGAAGGCGCGGGCCGGCACCGTGCCGACCGGCGCACTCGGGGCATCGGGGAAGACTCCCTGGAACGTGTTCATCCGGGGTCGTCCCCCGGGCTCGCGGACGGCACCCCACGGGTAGGGCTGCTGGTCGAGTCCGCCCCGCGCGGCGAACTCCCACTCCGCCTCGGTGGGCACCCGGGCCCCGACCCAGGAGGCGTACGCCTCGGCGTCGAGGCGGGACACATGCGTGACCGGATGGTCGGCACGACCCGCCGCCGAGGATCCCCGCCCCTCCGGCCGGTGCCAGCACGCACCCGCGACCTGGCGCCACCACGGAGCTCCCGCGACGGCGGCCGAAGCGGCGCGCGACTCGGGGGCGAGGAGACCGGCGAAGACCAGGGAATCGCCGAGGCGCTCGGCCACCGTGCGATGGCCCGTCGCCTCGACGAAGGCGGCGAACTCGGCCACGGTCACGGTCGTCGCCGCGATCGCGAAGGACCCGACCTCGACCTCGCGGACCGGGCCCTCCCCATCCTCGGGGTAGGCGAGGGAGTCATCGCTGCCCATCCGGAACCGCCCGCCCGCCAACCCGACCATGGTCAGGTCCTCCGGGGCCTGGGCGGCGAGCTCGGACAGCAGCCGGGAGTCGGGACCGTCCGCCTCGGCGGTGGCCGGCGAATCAGCCTCGGAGGGATCCGTCCGGGACGCTTCCGCCGGCAAGGGGGACACCTCGGTCCCGTCCCGGCGGGACGATGCGCAACACGAAGCCATGGTCAGCACCTGCAGTTCAATGAGATCGAAGGAAGTGAGTCATAGATGCAACCGCCCAACATCGTCGTCATCCAAGCCGATCAGATGGCCGCCGATGCACTCGGAGCCTACGGCAACGATGCGGCACTGACGCCGAACATCGACGCCCTCGCCGAAGACGGAGCAGTCTTCGACCGCGCTTACTGTAACAGTCCGCTCTGCGCACCGTCGAGGGCGTCGATGATGACCGGGCGGATGCCCTCGGACATCGACTGCTTCGACAACGGCGACGACTTCCCCGCATCCACACCGACCTTCGCCCACCGCCTCCGGGCACTCGGCTACCACACGGCCCTGGTCGGGCGGATGCACTTCATCGGCCCCGACCAGCAGCACGGGTTCGAACAGCGCCTGACCACCGACGTCTACCCCGCCGACCTCGACATGGTCCCCGACTGGAACCTGCCGCTGGATCAGAAGCTGCAGTGGTACCACGAAGCCGAACCCGTGTTCTCCGCCGGAGCGGCCAAGGCCAATGTCCAGCAGGACTTCGATGACGAGGTGCTCTTCCGCACCCTGCGCCACCTCAACGACCGGGTCCGCGAGAACCAGGCGAGCGAGACCGGCCGCCCATTCCTCATGGTCACCTCGTTCATCCATCCCCACGACCCCTACGAACCGCCGAAGAGGAACTGGGACCGGTTCGCCGAGGTGGACATCCCCGCTCCCGCCCACCCCGAGGTTCCCGACCCGGCGGCGGATCCGCACACCCATCGTCTGCGCACGATGAGCGGGTTCGACCTCCGCGATCCGGGTCCCGCGGAAGTGCGCCGTGCCCGTCGCGCCTACTATGCTGCCGTCAACTACATCGACGAGCACATCGGGGCGATCCGGGCCCGGCTGGCAGAGCTGGGTCTGCTGGAGAACACGGTCATCATCGTCACCAGCGATCATGGGGACATGCTCGGCGAGAAGGGGCTGTGGTACAAGATGTCGCCCTACGAGCAGTCCGCCCGCGTGCCGCTGATCATCAACGGGCCCGGTCACCTCGTCGAACCCGGGCGCTACGCGAACCCGGTGTGCCTGCTCGACCTCATGCCCACCCTGCTCGACCTCGCCGGAGCCCGACGCGATCCGGCCGCCGACGAGGAAACCGGGGGAGGCGTTCGGGTGGGAGCCGGGGGAGGTCAGACCGCAGCCGGGGGAGGTCAGCAGACCGCAACCGGGGGAGGCGCTCCGGTCGGAGCCGGCGTGTCCCTGCTCGAGTCCGCGCGACGTGAAGCAGCCGGGACCGCGGGGCCCGAGGACCGCGACATCATCATCGAATACCTCGCCGAGGGCACCTACCGTCCGCAGCTGACGATCGTGCGCGGCACCTGGAAGTACATCGTGTGCCCCGGCGACCCCGATCAGCTCTTCGACCTCGGCGTCGATCCCGATGAGCTGTCGAACCGGGCCCACGACCCCGAATACGCCGAGCTCATCGGCGAACTCCGCGGAGTCCTCGAGGAGCGCTACCACCTCGCCGAGCTCGAACGCCGAGTGCTCGACAGCCAGCGGGACAGGCGTCTGGTCGCGAGCTCCCTGCAGATGGGGCGGATGAGGCATTGGGATTTCGTCCCCGAGCCGGAGGAGGGCTATGTCCGCGGCAACTTCTGGGCGGCGTTCCGCTACGGGAAGATCCCGGAGGAGCTCTGATGATTCGGACAAGACGGTCTGTCACTGTTCCCAGGTGTTTCCGTGCCTGATCAGGTGCTCCGGATCACAAACGGATCTACAGTGGAAGCATGACAGTTTTCGAGACGTCCTCGGAAGTTCCACTCTCCGCCGAGACCACCTATCAGTGGCATGCGCAGCCCGGTGCTCTCACCCGTCT
>JAPSIC010000188.1 GCA_031179165.1 Brevibacterium sp. | reverse complement strand
ACGGTGGCGGCCGAGTACGCGTCGTAGTCGGCGCCGATTCCGCGGGCGAAGGGCTCGATGAGCTCGACCTGGGTGACGATGTCGAGGTTGCGGCCCACATGGCACTGCAGGTCGACGAACATGAAGGACTCGAGCCTGGAGCCGAAGCGCGACTTGGTCCGCCGCACCCCCTTCGCCACTGCTCGGATCAGCCCATGGCTGCGGGTGAGGACAGTGACGATGCGGTCGGCTTCGCCGAGCTTGTGCCCGCCGAGGACGATGCCTTCATCACGATAACTGTGCACCGAACCATTATCCCCCATGCGCGGCCGCGCGTCGGCACAGACACACGAACGCCGAGGTGACTCCCGGTTCCGATGGTCACCTCGGCGATCCGCGGCGACTCTAGCGGTCGCGCACTGCCCGGTTGACGGCCGAGACGACGGCCTTGAGCGAGGCCTTGGTGATGTTCGGATGCAGGCCCGCACCCCAGACCACCCGGTCCTCGTAGGCCAGCTCGACATAGGCCGCCGCCATCGTGTCGGCGCCCGAGCCGATGGCGTGCTCTGTGTAGTCCTGCAGCCTCACGTCGAGGTCGAAGTTGTTGTTGAGGACGCCGACGAGTGCGTCGATGGGTCCCTTGCCGAGCCCCTCATAGGTGCGTTCCTGGCCGTCGACGATGAGGTCGACCTCGATCCGCTCGGACTCTCCGCTGTCGTCGACCGCGCCGGATTCGGTCCGCAGCGCCACGATCTGGAACCGGCCCCAGGTGTGGTCGGGATCGTCGCTGGGCAGGTACTCGTGGTTGAAGATCCGGCGGATCTCCTCCGCCGTGACCTCTCCCCCCGATTCGGTGTGCTGCTGGACGGCGCGGGAGAACTCGACCTGCATCCGTCGGGGCAGGTCGAGACCGTACTCGCTCTTGAGCAGGTAGGTCACACCGCCCTTGCCGGACTGCGAGTTGACGCGGATGATCGCCTCATAGGTGCGCCCGAGGTCCTTGGGGTCGACCGGCAGGTAGGGCATGTCCCATTCCATCAAGTCGACCGGAACGCCCTGCGCCACGGCCTTCTTCTCCCGGTCGGCGAAGGCCTTGTTGATGGCGTCCTGGTGCGAGCCGGAGAAGGAGGTGAAGACGAGGTCGCCGCCGTAGGGGTGGCGTTCGTGGACGCCGATCTGGTTGCATTCGGTGACGGTGCGGATGACCTCGTCGATGTCGGAGAAGTCGAGCTCCGGGTCCACTCCCTGGGTGTAGAGGTTGAGCGCGACGGTGACCAGGTCGAGGTTGCCGGTCCGCTCACCGTTGCCGAACAGGCAGCCTTCGATCCGGTCGGCCCCGGCCATGATCCCCAGCTCGGCCGCCGCCACGCCGGTGCCCCGGTCGTTGTGGGGGTGCAGGGACACGGCCACCTCGCTGCGGTAGGGCATGTTCCGGCAGAACCATTCGATCTGATCGGCGTAGGTGTTCGGGGTGCCCCGCTCGACGGTCGCGGGCAGGTTGACCACGGTTTCGCGTCCAGCGGCCGGCTGCCACGTGTCGAGGACGCTGCCGACGATGTCGAGCGCGAACTCCGGCTCCGTGTCGACGAAGATCTCCGGCGAGTACTGGTAGCCGAAGTCGGCGTCGCCGAGCAGCGTCTCGGCGTGTTTCATCACCGCCTGGGTGCCGCGCAGGGCGATGTCACGGGTCTGGTCGAAGCCGTCGCCGTCGAACCCGAACACGACCTTGCGGAAGACCGGGGCGGTGGCGTTGTAGAGGTGCACCGTCGGCATCTTCGCCCCGACCAGCGATTCGACGGTGCGTTCGATGAGGTCCTCGCGGGCCTGGGTGAGGACGGAGATGCGCACATCGTCGGGGATCGCGTCCTGTTCGATGATCTCGCGGACGAAGTCGAAGTCCGGCTGGCTGGCCGCGGGGAACCCGACCTCGATCTCCTTGAAGCCGAGCTTGACGAGCAGGTCGAACATCTTGCGCTTGCGGTCCGGGGTCATCGGGTCGATGAGTGCCTGGTTGCCGTCGCGCAGGTCCGTGCTCAGCCAGCGCGGGGCCTTGCGGATGACCTTGTCCGGCCACCTGCGATCACGCATGTCGAGCGAGATCCGGTCCTGGAAGGACTTGTACTTGGCGAAAGGCATGGGGGTGGGCTGCTGCAGTTTCATTGTTCCTCAATCATGGGTCTTGTGCTTTCACCAGCATAAGAAACTCCGCGGCGGGTGTGCTGTGAGTTCAGGACCCGTCGCGGCAAGGAAGGAGGAGCAGAGTGTGAGCCACGGAACGAACTTAGCTCGCGCCCGTCCCGGGCTCGGAAACTGTCCACATCCTAAGACGCCGAGGTGGGGCCGAACAGTCGTGGAGCCGACGCCGAGGTGGGGGGCTCAGTTGTTCATGAAGTCGACGCCGGCCCGGCGCACCGTGAAGCCGACCCCGGAGGAGTCGGATTCGCAGGTCATGCCCTCTCGGGTCGAGGTGCAGGTCATGCCCTCGGCCGAGACCGACTCGCCGTACCCGAGCACGCGGGTGGGACCGTCCGGTGTCGGGGCCTCACGGCAGGAGAATCCGGCGCTGTCGCTGTTGGCGACGACGACCGATCCCCAGTTGTCCAGGTTGCAGTCGGCGGGCTTCTCGGGCGGCTGGTAGTCGTAGGAGGCGATGACGCACCGCGCCCGCTCCGGATCGATGGTGCAGGAGATGTTGCCCGACGGCGAGGAGAAGGACTCGCTGGCCTGAGGAGGCTTGGAGGTCTTCGGGTCCTGCGAATCGGGAGCCGGGTCCGTCGGTGCGGCACCGGTGGTCGGACCGGTGGCGGTGGTGTCCCTGCCCTGCATCGAATCCCAGGCGATGTAGCCGACGATCCCGAGGGCCGCGACCAGGGCGATCGAGGCGAGGACCCACAGCCAGGCCGGGACCTTCTTCGTCTCGGGTTCGCGCCGATGGGGTCCACCCGGACCACCTGGCGGATAGCCGCCCGGGCCACCGGGTCCCGCCGGCCCGCCGGGACCTGCGGCTCCACCTGCTCCCGCTGCCGCATGGCCGTTGGGATAGCCGTGGGCCGGGGGCGGATAGGCGCCGGCCGGAGAGTGCTGCGGGTTCGGATGCTGCGGGTTGGGCGGCTGCGGCCGACCGGCCGCCACTGCCCCGTACGGCGCAGGTGATCCGTGACCGTTCGATTGGGCCGGGCTCTGCGGGTTCCACTGCTTCGGCGCCGAGGCGGCGACCGCCGCGGCGATGTCGGCGGAGCTCACCTTCGGCGACTCCGATGTCGGATCACCGTGATCGGCGTCTTCGGCCCTGGCCAGTTCCCTGAGTTCGTCCAGGCTGAGCACCTCGGTGGCTTCGGCACCATCGGAGGACACCATCGACCGCAGACGCTCCAGCTCCTCGGGAGTCAGCGCCTGGGTGGATCCATCCGCATCGGCCGATCCGCCCTGGCCGATGAACAGCTGGGTCGTGATCGAATCCGGCGACTCCTCGGCCGGTTTCCGACGCCCGGGGCGCGGAGGATGGTTGGGAACAGGTGGAATGCTCATGTGCCTCATTTTCTCATAGGCGTTACCGCGATCTTCTCAAGGTTCGTGAGAAGATGACCTCATGTTCAGTCGTGGAACCCGGTCCGGACTCGGCCTGGTTGCCGCCCTTGTGACTCTGTCGTCGACGGCCTGCGGTGCTCCGAGCCGAAGCGACCCGGTCGACCACGACGATGGAGGGAACGCCGCCATGACCATTGCCGCTCCCGTGCAGCAGGCGAGAACCGGGGACATCCCCGCCCCAGCGCAGACGAACCCTCCCGGCCCCGCACCATCCTCGGCGCCGGCTCCTCCCGCGACGGAGGCGGGTGGCTCTCCCCAGCCGCATGCGGTTCCGGTTCCCGGCCTGGGACCCCAGACGACTGCCCGAATTCCCGCAGACACCTCCCAGGTTCTGGTGGCGAGCGCTCCGGGTGCCGACTCGGAGACCGGAGCGCTGCGCGTCTACCGGTTCGAGGACGGATCGTGGACGAAGCTCAAGACCTTCGACTTCCACAATGGGACCAACGGATGGCTCAAGGACCGCAGGGAGGGTGACAAGACCAGCCCGATCGGCGTCTTCACCCTCAGCGACGCCGGCGGTCATCTCCCCGACCCGGGCACGAAGCTGCCCTACAGCCACGAACCCGGCCTCTCCTCCTCGGCGGCGGTCGCCTACGGCGAGGAGTACAGCCGCGTCTTCGACTACGTCATCGCCATCGACTACAACCGTGTGCCCGGGACCCCGCCGACGGACAGGACCCGGCCGCTGGGATGGGACAAGGGCGGCGGGATCTGGCTGCACCTCGACCACGATTCCGGCACCAACGGGTGCGTGACCCTGAAGGAGGAGGATCTCAGATGGCTCCTGCGCACCCTCGACCCCGACGCCCATCCGCACATCGCGATGGGCCCGGCCGCCGAACTGGGGAAGTAGGTCGATGCGCACCCTCCTGATCTCCCTCGTCCAGTCGATCAACGGCTCCTACGCGCAGGACGACTGGTCGACCGGCGTCTCCACCGACGCCGACTTCGCCTACTTCAAGAGCCTGCGCCGCCGCGCCGGGGCGATCGTCATCGACCGGCGGACCGCGCTCAACCCCCAGCTGCCGGTCATCAACGCCCCCGGCAAGGCCATGGCGGCGACTCCCGTCCATGTCCTCACCAGCTCCGACCCCGACGCCTTGGCCGCGGAGCTGGACGCACGAGGACTGCGCTACCGCGCCCATCACTTCAGTCCCGACACCCTCACCGAGGTGCTCGACTCGCTGGAGAGCCGCACCGACACGATCCTGTGCGAATCGGGACCTCATCTCGCCTACCGGCTTCTCGCCTCCTATGAGCAGGCGGAGCTGCACCTGAGCCTCAGCCCCCTCTACAGCCGCAACCCGGGCAGCCACTTCTGCCGGCTCGAGGCCGACATCGACCTGCGCCTCGTCGGGGTCGAGAGCAGGGACTCCCAGGTGTTCCTCCGCTACCGTCGCGCCTGAGGCCCCGGTTCGGCTTCTTCGCAGCCGTCGGGCCCGAGTTCCCGGTTCTCCCCGTGCCGGCCCGCGTGGACCGGCCGGTGTCAGAAGGCGTGGATCGACGTCACCGTCTGCTGGGCGCCGGGATCGACGAGGATGCGGCCTGCGGCTTCGGCGACTGCCGTGATGCTCACGGTTTCGACGCCTCCCGTCAGGTCGTTGCGGTCGTCGCCGGCGACCGGGGCGAGGATCTTCAGCTCCCGGAAGTGCACAGTCTCGGACTCGGCGGAGACGGCGCGGATGAGCATCTCCTGCGCCGCTCCGAAGACGCTGATCGCCCCGGAGCCCACGCAGGCCTCGATGCTCGCCACCCCGTTGAGCGCCAGGTGGGTGAGGCGGCGGTCTGCTCGCCCGCCGTTCGCTTCCCGGTCTCGGGCCAGTGCCGTCGAAACCTGGCAGGCGGCGAAGTGCGACCGCAGGTGAGACGCGTAATCGGAGTCGAAGGCGCTCAGCCCGCGCTCGAGCATCGGTCCGTCGACGTACCAGCCGCCGAGAGCGGCGATGACGGCATCCACCGGCCCGTGCCCGCGGCTGTGCTCACGCACCGCCTCGGCGACCGCCTCGGGCCGGTCCACCCAGTCGGGGACGACGATCGGCGAGTAGGACACGGTCTCCTCCGGCTCTCGGCGCACCACACCGGAGACGGCGTGGGAGGCGCCGAGAGACTCGGCCAGCAGGGTGCCGA
>JAPSIC010000187.1 GCA_031179165.1 Brevibacterium sp. | reverse complement strand
GTCCGCTGATGATTCCGGGGACGAGTTCGCAGGTTCGATACAGACGGTCGCGCCGCCCCAGGGGAATCTCGATATCCACAAGCTCACTCTGGCCTCTCCCGTATGCCCCGACAACCGGAAACGACGGAAAGCAGGACCTGTTCCCTGAGTCTTCGACGGGAGTTCACCGACTTCCGCCCCGGTTGAGGTTCGAGCAGGTCGATTAGGCTGACAGTGCACCCGATCCGTCCATTGAGAGCGAGGACGACAATGACCTTCATCGCCGCCTTTACCTATGGCCGGAAGGGCCGTTCAGCTCTCCCGCCGGCCGCCATCCGCCTCGAAGATCATCGGCAGCACGCCCGTGCCGGTCGTCGTCGTTCCTTGAGCCGACGATGAGCGATCTCAGCGCGAAGACCATCATCGCGATCGGCTGCGGCACCCCCGATGGGCAGGTCAGCAACGGTTTCGCGGCTGTCCGCGCGTTCCTCGCCGCCGGGGCCAGGGTGTGCATCGTCGACCATGATCCGGTTGCACTCGAGCATGCACGGGCAGCGCTCGACGCTGAGGACCGGTTCGGCGGGGATGCTGCCCCAGGCGGGAGCGTCGGCGAGGGGGAGCGCGGTGACCACCTCGGCGTGCGGGTCCCGCAGTTCACGATGGTCACGGCCGACGTCGGTGACGAGGACTCGCTGGCGGCCGCTTTCGCACACTGCGCCGAGGTGCTGGGACCTCCCACCGTCCTCCACTACAACGTCGGCATCGTCGTCAACGGAGGACTCGACACCCTCGACGCCGAGGACTTCCGGACCGCCCTGGACGTCAATCTCATCGGAGCGTTCCGGGCGATGAAGCTCGCACTCGGATACATGCGCGAGGCCGACGGCGGATCGATCATCACGGTCTCCTCGGTCGGCGGCCTGCGGCACATGGGGTACGACTACCCCGCGTATGCGGCGTCGAAGGCGGGACTCATCGCCCTGACGAAGGCGATCGCGCTCCAGCATGCCGAGGAAGGCATCCGCGCGAACTCGATCGCTCCGGGTCTCATCGAGACCCCGCTCATCCACGGGTCGATCAGCGGGCACTACGCATCCGTCGAAGAGATGCTCGCGGCCAGGCACGCATTGTCGCCGACGGGACGGATGGGCCGGCCCGCGGACGTCGCCGATCTCGCGGTGTTCCTCGCCTCCGACGCCGCGGCCTACATCAATGCCACGGTCATCCCCGTCGACGGCGGACTCGTCCACCGGGCGGGCGGTCCGGATGCGCAGGACTGAGCGTCCGCCCGTTTCGTCGCGTTCGACGCCATTGTGCATTTCGCGATCATCCTCCGGGCAGCGGAGGGCAGGTGCATGAGATCCATGACGCGGAACCGCGTGCGGTATTGCCGCCCACGTCGGGGAGGATCGCGCAGTGCAGGTGGTGGGACGCCTCAACGGCTTCTCCAACTTGCCCAGCACGATCAAGGGAGCCGTCAAGATGGCGGAAGGCCCCGGCCTTGAAGGCGCAGTCGCTGCCGGCGGTCGAGAATCCCGAGCATGCCGGGACCCTGGGATTCGCAGACACGCCTGACATGCCCGGGCTCATCTTCCCACTCAGGGAACCTGGGGTCTGCTGACCCTGGCCGCGCGAGTCGACGTGACGTGCTGGACAGGGTCCCCGCCGAGGTGACCGAGGGCTTCGCGCCCAAACTCGCATCGATCCGGTCGCGGCAGACTCTGGTTGCAGCTCGATCAGACGGTACCGGGCGATTCGCGGCCCTGCACAACGGTCGGGTCAGACCGGTGACCGTGCCGTTGCCTGACTCATTCCCGTCGAAGGCCTCTCGGGCGATGACTCGGCTCGCGAGTGCTGTCGGGATCGGTCGCGACTGACTCTGACGGTATCCGCGCGCTCAGTCGCCGGAAGCCGCCAGCACCTTGGCCGGTCCGACCGATGCTCGTCTGATCAGGGTGGCCTCGAGCGGCTCCCCCTCGTCGCTCGGGGCCCCGCTGAGCTGCGCGATCAGCCGGCGGGCCGCCCGGACCCCGGCGGCATAGACCGGTTGCGCGATGACCGTCAGCGGCGGATCGATCAGCGTCGTCCATTCGAAGTCGTCGTACATGACGAAGGAGACGTCGTCGGGAATCCGGATTCCTCTCCTGGCGAGCTCCCCCAGCAGCCGCTGTGCGATCAGGCTGTCGGAGGCGATGAACGCCGTGGGCGGATCGTTCGAGAGCAGATCCCCGACGATCTCTGCGACGGCCTCGGAGGAGTGAGCGTTGAACTGGACGAGGGCCGGGTCCGCCTCGAGACCGTGATCGGCGAAGGCCCGGCGAAGCCCCTCGATCCGCTGCCGGACAGGCGCGCCCTCGAGGTCGGCGTCCCAACTGAATGCTCCGTCCCAGTCGAGACTCGAGAGGTAGGCGGTGCGGCGGTGGCCTGCTCGGATGAGGTCGTCGACCGCCGCCGCCGTCGCCGAGGAGAAGTCGACGGTGACCGCCTCGGCGTCGAGGTCCTTGACCCGACGGTCGAACTGGACGAGTGGGATGCCGAGTTCGATGACCTCGCGGAGGTGTTCCGTGCGCCCGGGAAAGCTGGGAGTGACGATGAGCCCGTCGACCTGCTTCTCGCTGAGGACCCGGACCGCGTCGACCTCCGCCTCCACGTTCTCATCCGTGTTGAGCAGCATGAGGTCATAGCCCGCGGCCCGCGCCGTATCGCTCATCCCGCGCACGGCCAGGCCGAAATGCGGATTCTCGATCTCGCTGACGATGACACCGAAGATGTTCGACCGGCCCGTCGTCATCGTCGCCGCCAGCCGGTTGGGACGGAACCCCAGGTCCTTCGCGGCCTTCTGGACCTTCTCTCGCACAGCCTGGCTGACCTGGCCGTATGATCCGAGCGCTCGTGCCGCTTGGGCCTTCGACACTCCGGCGGCGGCCGCGACATCGGCGACGGTGGCCGATCGGCGGCGAGCTTCTCGGGTCATGGGATTGTCCTCCAAGGGGTTGACGTGACGTGAGTCATGACTCTACAGTCGATTGTACTTCCCACTGAGACCGGTCTCAGAGACCGCTCTCAGAACCACAGCAGACACACGCAAAGGCGCGAGAACGGACACCCCATGAGAACAGCCGGCCGGATCAGAACAGTGATCGCAGTGCTGACCGCACTGGCATTGACGACCGTTCTGGGAGCATGCGGCTCAGCCGCCGCCAAGGACGACCCCTACGAACTCATCACTCCTGGAACCATCCGGGTCGCCAGCATCGGCGACGCCAAGCCCTACACCTTCACGAACAAGGACGGCCAGTTCACCGGCTTCGACGTCGAGTTCTTCAAGGCTGTGGCCCACAACATCGGCATCGAGCACGTCGAGTTCGCCGGGCAGGACTTCGCGGCGATCCTCTCCGGAGTCGCCAACGGCCAATTCGACGTCGGGGTGGCTGCCATCGGCATCACCCCTGAGCGCCAGGAGACCGTCGACTTCACCGACGACTACCTCGCCGGATACCTCACCCTCATGACCGCTCCCGACGCCGGGATCGACAAGCCGGAGGACACGGACGGGCACCGGATCGGTGTGGTGCAGGGATCCCTGCAGGAGGCCTATGCGAAGAAGCACTTCGCCGGTGCCGATCTCGTCCGCTTCCCTGACAACAACACGGCGGTCTCCGCCCTCAACTCCGGCAGCGTGGCCGGTCACTTCCTCGACTTCGAGGCGGCGAAGGACTACACCGATCGGTTCGGTCTCATCAACGCCTTCGACGTCCCCTCCTTCGACGCTCCCGCCGGATTCGCCATCGCCCACGGCAACGACAAGCTGCGCAAGGCGCTCAACAAGGGAATCGCCGAGGCAATCGCGGACGGCACATGGAAGAGGCTGTACCAGAAGTGGTTCCCCGACTCCCCGATGCCCCAGCAGTACCTGCCGCCGGAGGCCGGCGACGAGACATCGACTACACAGACACCCACAGCGGCACCGAGCGAAGCCGCCCGGACCGAAGACGAGGGCTGAGCCGCAGGCTCGAGCTCTGAGGAGACACAATGGACAATTTGGAACTGCTGCGCCAGACGTTCCTGGACGGCCAGGCCATGCTCGACGTGTTGCCCCAGCTGCTGGGCACCGGGCTGAAGAACACCCTGATCATCTCGATCTGGGCAACCGTGATCGGCACCATTTTGGGCATGATCCTTGCGATCGCGGGCATCTCCCGCTCGTGGTTCATCCGGGGCCTCGCCCGGATCTACACCGACATCTTCCGCGGCCTTCCCGCGATCGTGACGATCCTCCTCGTCGGCCAGGGTCTGGCCCGGGTGTCGAGGGACCTGTTCGGGGCCAGCCCGTACCCGCTGGGGATCTTCGCACTCAGCCTCATCGCCAGCGCCTACATCGGGGAGATCTTCCGCTCCGGCATCCAGAGCGTCGACAAGGGCCAGCTCGAGGCCTGCAAGGCGCTGGGGATGAGCTACCCGCGAGCCATGGCGCTCGTGGTCGTCCCCCAGGGCATCCGCCGGGTCCTCCCGGCCCTGGTCAATCAGTTCATCTCGATCATCAAGGACTCGTCCCTGGTGTACTTCCTCGGACTCCTCACGGCCGAACGCGAACTCTTCCGCGTCGGCCAGGACGCTGCGGTGAATACCGGCAACCTCTCGCCGCTGGTGATGGCGGGCATCTTCTACCTCATCATCACCGTTCCCCTGACCCATGTCGTCAATCACGTCGACAACAAGTACCGGACCGGTCGGCGCAGGCCGACCGCACCTCGCAGCGGTTTGGACGAAGTCAGCGAGCTCTCGAGCGCCCGTGACACGACGCCCGCGATCCGCACCTCGACAGGAGCACAGTGACATGCAGAAGACGATGACCCAACCGGCGAACACCGCCGAGCCGGCGGAGAAGAAGACCGGGAACGCCGCGGAGTACAAGGGCGGAGAGCTCGAGCTGCGCGACATCTTCCTCGCCCACGGCGACATCGACGTGGTGAAGAACATGAGCCTGAAGGTGGCGGCCGGCACCACGACGTGTGTCATCGGCCCCTCGGGCTCGGGCAAATCGACGCTGCTGCGGGGCATCAACCGCCTGCACGAACCGCGCAGAGGGGACATCCTCCTCGACGGCCGCAGCGTCCTGCGGGACAAGCCGGAATCGCTGCGGCTGCGGATCGGCATGGTGTTCCAGCAATTCAACCTGTTCCCGGACCACACCGCTCTGGAGAACGTGGCGCTCGCCCCGCAGCATGTGAAGAGGATGCCGAAGGGACGGGCCAGGGAGATCGCGCGGGCCCGCCTGTGCGAGGTCGGCCTCGACTCCCGCTCCGACCACCGGCCGCGAGACCTCTCGGGAGGTCAGCAGCAACGGGTCGCCATCGCGAGGGCTCTCGCCATGGACCCCGAGGTGATGCTCTTCGACGAAGCCACCTCCGCTCTCGACCCCGAACTCGTCAACGGCGTCCTCGAACTCATGGCCGGCCTCGCCGGCGGCGGAATGACCATGGTCGTCGTCACCCACGAAATGGGCTTCGCACGCAAGGTCGCCGACCAGGTCGTGTTCATGGACGAAGGCGAAGTCGTCGAGGTGGGACCGCCCGAGGTGCTGTTCGAGACCCCCAGGACCGACCGACTGTCCCGATTCCTCTCGGAGGTGCTCTGAATGACCGTCAGCGACCAGGACCATGTCGACGGCAGCCCGATCCGGACCGCGATCGTCGGCTTCGGCGTCGCCGGCCGCGTGTTCCACGCCCCGCTCATCGCGGCCGATGA
>JAPSIC010000049.1 GCA_031179165.1 Brevibacterium sp. | reverse complement strand
GAGCAACAACCTCGACGAAGCCGGACGCGCGCGGCTGCTGGCCCTGCTCCTCGCCCGCAGCGGTCCCACGCTCGTGATCTCCCACGACCGGGCCCTGCTCGAGGCGATGGACACGATCGTGGAGATGACCGATCGGCTGCGTGTCTACGGCGGAGGCTTCAGCGCCTACGAGGAGATGGTCGAGGCCGAGGAGGCCGCCAAGCGCCAGGACCTCATCGACGCGAAGAGAACCCTTGCCGTCGAGAAGCGGCAGCGGATCGAGCTCGAGACGAAGCTGGCCCGCGCCGACCGCAAGGCGGCCAAGGACAATGCGAGCAAGCGGCGGCCGAAGATCGTGATGAACGGGCTCACCGACGTCGCCCAGAAGAGCGCGGCGAAGAGACGCGGGGACACCGCCCAGGACGAAGCCCGGGCCCGGTCCTCGGTGCAGGCGGCCCGGGACGAGCTGCGCCGAGAGCCGAGCATCACCATCCACCTGCCCGACACCCTCGTCCATCCGGGCAAACGCGTGCTCGAGCTCGACTGCGAGCCGCTCGAACGGCCCATCGGAATCGTCGGACCCGAGCGGATCAGGCTGACCGGACCCAATGGCTCCGGGAAGTCGACGCTGCTGTCGGCGATCGTGGGAGCCGCCGAGGCGGGGGCCTCAGGCGCACCGGTGGACAGGCTCTTCCCGGGCCTGCGCGTCCGCGTCCCGGTCCCCGTCGCCCACCTCGACCAGCAGTACCGACTGCCCCCGCACTCCAGCGTGATGGAGGCGGTCCGGCAGTCCAGCCCGGGCCTCGACCCGCACCGGGTCCACGAGGTGATGGCGGCCATGGGGCTGCGGGCCTCGCGCACCGAGCAGCTCTGCGCCACCCTCTCGGGCGGAGAGCGGTTCCGGGTGGCGCTCGCCCGCGCCCTGCTGCAGGATCCGGCCCCGCAGCTGCTCGTCCTCGACGAACCGGGCAACAACCTCGACCTGTCCTCGCTCGAGGCACTGTCCTCGGCCCTCGAGGGATTCCGGGGAGCGATGCTCGTCGTCACCCACGACGACCGGCTCGCCGCCGACCTCCGGCTCGTCTCGGAGTGGGACGTGCGAGGGTTCTCCCCGGGCGGAATGTGCGATTTGGACGGCTTTGGGATAATGGAACGGTGAGTGTCATCAGTCCCAGCCCAGAGTCCGTGTCCCCGACCGTCGAACCCCTGCGCATCGGCCCGATCGAGTTGTCCTCGCCCGTGGTGCTCGCACCGATGGCGGGCATCACCAACACCGCCTTCCGGCGCCTGTGCCGGGAGTACGGTGCGGGTCTCTACGTGACCGAGATGGTCACCTCCCGGGCACTGGTCGAGCGCAGCCCCAAGAGCATGCGCATCATCCATCACGAGCCCTATGAGACCCCGCGGTCCGTGCAGCTCTACGGCGTCGATCCGGTCACCGTCTCCGCGGCCGTGCGGATGCTCGTCGAGGAGGACCGGGCCGATCACATCGACCTCAACTTCGGCTGCCCCGTGCCCAAGGTCACGCGCAAGGGCGGCGGCTCGGCGCTGCCGTGGAAGAAGGACCTGTTCGAGGCGATCGTCACCTCGGCGGTGCGCGAGGCCTCCCGCGGCGGGATCCCGCTGACGGTGAAGATGCGCAAGGGCATCGACAAGGACCATCTCACCTACCTTGAGGCCGGCGAGATGGCCCGCGACGCGGGTGTGGCCGCGGTCGCCCTGCACGGTCGCACCACCGCCGACCTCTACTCCGGGCAGGCGGACTGGGACGCGATCGCCCGCCTCAAGGACCGCCTCGGCGACACGGTTCCCGTGCTCGGCAACGGCGACATCTTCGCCGCCGAGGACGCTCTGGAGATGATGCGCCGGACCGGCTGCGACGGAGTCGTCATCGGCCGCGGCTGCCAGGGCCGGCCGTGGCTGTTCGGCGACCTCGCCAACGCCCTGAACGGCAGCCCCGAACGCCACCGCCCCGGACTCGCCGAGGTGGCTTCGGCCGTGTACAAGCACGGCGAGTACCTCGTCGACTACTACGAGGACGAGTTCTACGGCGTCCGCGACCTGCGCAAGCACATCGCCTGGTACTTCAAGGGCTATCCGGTCGGGGGAGACCTGCGCAGCCGAATGGCGATGGTGTCGTCCCTGGCCGAGCTCGAGGAGCTGCTCGCCCAGCTCGACCATGACGCCCCCTACCCGGGGGAGGCGGCAGAGGGATCGCGGGGGCGCACGACCCGGCCGAAGAAGCCGCACCTGCCCGACGGCTGGCTCGACAGCCGCGTCTTCGACACCTCCGGGAAGTCGCTGCTCTCCGAGGCCGAGCTCGACATCTCGGGAGGCTGAGCATGGCGTCGAACCCCTACCTCCCGGCAGCGACGATGTCGGGAGCGGTGGCGAGCTACTCCGCCTGGGACGAGGCTCGCTGGGTCAGCGAACCAGCGAAGAACCCGCGCCGCTCGGCCTTCCAGCGCGACCGTGCGCGGGTCCTGCACTCCTCCGGGCTGCGCCGCCTTGGGGCCAAGACCCAGGTGGTATCGCCGGGCACCGACGACTTCGTCCGCACCCGGCTCACCCACTCCCTCGAGGTCGCCCAGGTGGGGCGCGAACTCGCGCGCTACCTCGGCTGCGACCCCGACATCGTCGACACCGCCTGTCTCAGCCATGACCTCGGGCACCCGCCCTTCGGCCACCATGGCGAGACGATCCTCGATGCGGTCTGCGTCGATATCGGCGGGTTCGAGGGCAACGCCCAGACGCTGCGGCTGGTCACCCGGATCGAACCCAAGGTGCTCGCCCCCGACGGGCGACCGGCGGGACTCAACCTGACCCGGGCCAGCCTCGACGCCCTGACCAAATATCCCTGGCCCCGCTCCGAGGCCGTGGGCAAGCGCGACTCCGGGGTGAGGAAGTTCGGCGTCTATGACGACGACGCCGAGGTGTTCACCTTCTACCGCGACGGGATCCCGAACGGGAGGAAGTGCCTCGAGGCGCAGGTGATGGACCTCGCCGACGACATCTCCTACTCCGTCCACGATGTCGAGGACGCGATCGTCGCCGGCCACCTGAGGCTGCCCGAGTTCGCCTCCGAGTCCCGCCGGGCGCAGCTGTTCGAGATCACCCGGCAGTGGTACCTGCCCGGCGTCGCCGACGCCGACATGGACCGGGCGCTCGAGCGCCTGCAGGCCGCCTCCTACTGGCCGGCGGAGACCTACGACGGGACCCGGCGCGCCCAGGCCGCCCTCAAGCACATGACGAGCCAGCTCATCGGCCGCTTCATCGCGGCCGCCGAGGCCGCCACCCGCGAGGAGTACGGCTGGGAGCCGCTGGCCCGCTACGCCGCCTCCCTCGTCGTGCCCGAGACCACGGTCGTCGAGATCGCGGTGCTCAAGGGCATGGCGACCCTGACGGTGATGGTCGCCGAGGATCGCCTGCGCCTGCATGACATCCAGTCCACGGTGCTGACCTCCCTGGCCGAGTGGTACTCGCAGACCCCGGAGAAGCTCGACCCGATGTTCCGGGCCGACTACCTGGAGGCGGCCGACGACGGCGCCCGGCTGCGGGTCGTCGTCGACCAGATCGCGTCGCTGACCGATCATTCCGCGTGGACCCTCTACCACCGGATCCAGGCCGGAGTGGGGGATCGACTCTGAGCATGGCCGGTCTGATCAGGCGTGAGGACATCGACGAGCTCCGCAGCCGCGTCCGCATCGACGAGGTGGTGGGCGAGTTCGTCACGCTCAAGACCGCCGGCATCGGCTCCCTCAAGGGACTGTGCCCCTTCCACGACGAGAAGACCCCGTCCTTCCACGTCCGACCCCAGGTCGGCATGTACCACTGCTTCGGGTGCGGCGAATCCGGGGACGTCTTCTCCTTCCTCCAGAAGGTCGAGCAGCTCAGCTTCGTCGAAGCCGTCGAAGCGCTCGCGTCCAAGGCCGGAATGCACCTGCGCTACGAGGACGGCAAGGGCCCGGACCGGGAGCAGGCCAGCCGTCGGCAGCGGCTGCTGGAGATGCACGAGGTGGCCCAGCGGTTCTTCGCCCAGGCGCTCGAGTCCGAAACCGGGCAGATCGCCCGGGACTTCCTCGCCGGCCGCGGCTTCCCCAGCCGGTCGAGCCGGGACTTCGGCCTCGGCTTCGCCCCGAAGTCCTGGGACTCCCTGACCACGGCGCTGCGCCGAGCCGGCTTCAGCGACGAGGAGATCCTCGCCGGCGGTCTGGCCAGCGAGGGCGGCCGGGGGATCTACGACCGTTTCCGGGGCCGCCTGGTCTGGCCGATCAAGGACATGACCTCGCGCACGATCGGCTTCGGCGCTCGCCGACTCTTCGACGACGACCAGGGCCCCAAATACCTCAACACGCCGGAGACCGCCCTCTATCACAAGAACCAGGTCCTCTATGGGCTCGACCTGGCGAAGAAGGACATCGCCAAGACCAAGCGCGTGGTCATCGTCGAGGGCTACACCGATGTCATGGCCGCCCACCTGGCGGGAGTCACCCAGGCGGTGGCGACCTGCGGCACCGCCTTCGGGGCCGAGCACGTGAAGATCGTGCGCCGGCTGCTCGGCGACGACTCGAGCGGAGAGGTGATCTTCACCTTCGACGGGGACGAGGCCGGTCAGAAGGCCGCGCTCAAGGCGTTCGAGTTCGAGGCCGAATTCACCGCCCAGACCTTCGTCGCCGTCGAGCCCGACGGCCTCGACCCCTGTGATCTGCGGATGCAGAAGGGCGACGGTGCTCTGCGCGAGCTCGTCGACGATCGCAAGCCGCTGTTCGAATTCGTCATCACCACCTCGATCGCCCGCTACGACCTCGAGTCCGTCGAGGGGCGGATCTCGGCGGTGAAGTCCGCCGCCGAGGTGCTCACCGGGATTCGCGACCGGACGAGCCTGAGCCACTACTACCGCTTCGTGGCCGGACGGATCGGCGTCGACATCTCCGAGGTCGAGTCCGCGGTCAAGCTGGCCCGGAAGCGTCCCTCGCAGCCGGGCCGCGGTCACCCCGACACGCGGGTGGGACAGGCCGGGCCGGGTCCGACCCGGCCGGGATCGTCTCAACCCGGAACGCGGCAGTCACGACCTCGCCCCGGCGCCCAGCCGGGGCCGGCCCAGCCCCCGCCCAGGCCGGGGGAGACCCCCGCCGGTGCGGCGCAGTCCTGGAATCCCGAGTCCGGTCCGGCTCCCGCCCCGGCGCCGCCTTCGGGTCCCGGAAGCGAGGACACGGCGCTCGAGTACGTCTACGACGAGCGTCCGGACGTCTCGAACCTGTCGGCTCCGATCAGCCCCGCGCGGTTGAAGACGGAGAAGGGCGCCCTCATGGTCGCCCTCCAGCACCCGGAGTACGTCAACGGCAAGCTCTTCGACTCGCTCTCGGCCAGGGCCTTCGAGCACCCCGGCTATCGGCGGATCCAGGCGGCGATGAAGCAGGCCGGCGGTCTGCGGGCGGGAGGCGGGGACCAGGCCAGATGGGCGGAGAAGGTCCTCGAGGCCAGCCCCGAGGACCTTCGCCCCTACGTCACCCAGCTGCTGGTCTCCCCGCTGCCGGTGGCTGAGGGCGTCAGCGCCGAGAGGTTCGCGCAGGGGATCGTCGCGCGGCTCTTCGACTACGACCTGGAGCGCATCGCCAAGGAGCTGCACTCGCGCCTGCAGCGCCTGGACTCCGCCGACATCCAGGCTCAATCGAATCTGCTCGGTCAGCTGCAGGTCCTCGAGCAGCACCGGGCCCGCCTGCGCGCCCTGATGTGACCCGCAGCGGTGAGCCGGTCCTGCCCCGCCCCGGACTTCGATCGCCGAGGGCGGTCGCCGACGTGAAATAGTGCACAAATGCATTTTTGCACTTGATGCAAAGTTGCAGGAGGTGCAAAATGAATGCATGTCCGACAACGAATCACTGCGCGCCAAGAAGGCGCGCCTGACCCGCAACGCTCTGCACGAGGCGGCGATCACGCGGGTGCTCGAGGAGGGGCTGGAGGGGGCGACCGTGGCGACGATCGCCGCGGATGCGGGGGTCTCCACCCGCACCTTCTTCAACTACTACGCGACGAAGGAAGATGCGATCGTCGGCCTCGACGAGTCCAACATCGACGCACAGCTCGTCGCCGACTACGTCCATTCCGATTCGGGGCTCGACACCCTGGCCGAGGACACCGCCCGCTTCATCCGCGAGGCCCTGCTGATGGGATCGCTCGACCCCGACACCCCGGCGCGGCGCCGCAAGCTCTTCGCCCTCTACCCCGAGCTGGTGAGCAAGCGCTTCGACCGAGCCGAAGCCCTCGAGGAGCTGATCGCCGAGCACGTGCTGGCGCGCCTGCGGGTCCTGGGTCAGGAGTTCTCGAGCGAGGACTCCGCCTGGCGCAGCGCCAGGATGCTCACCCAGCTGTGCATGGTGCCTCTGCACCACGCGGGGCGGACGATCAAGACCGCGCCCGAGCTGGTCGAGGAGCGCGGCGGTTCACAGGTGATCTACGAAGAGTCGCTCGGGCTCTTCCTCAAAGTGCTGAGACGACTGCGATGAAGGATGCGATGAGAAGTTCCAATGGACCGAAGGCCGGCGAGCTGACCCGGACCGACCCCACCGACGGCGAACAGATGACCACCTCGGCGGTGATCCTGCTCTTCGTGGGCCTGATGATCGCCATGTTCATGTTCTCCCTCAACCAGACTGTGCTCGCCACGGCGCTGCCGACGATCGTGGGCGAACTCGACGGCGTCGACCAGATGCTGTGGGTCTCCACCGCATTCATGCTCGCCTCGACGATCATGATGCCCATCTACGGCAAGGTGGGAGACCTGTTCGGGCGCAAGCCCCTGTTCATGTTCGCGATCTGCTGCTTCCTCGCCGGCTCGGTCTTCGCCCTCATCGCCGAGGGCATGTCGACGCTCATCTTCGGACGTGTGCTCCAGGGCATCGGCGGCGGCGGCATGATGATCCTCTCGCAGTCGATCATCGCCTCGGTGGTCCCCGCCCGGGAGCGCGGCAAGTACATGGGCATCATGGGCTCCGCCTTCGCGGTGTCCTCCGTCGCAGGACCCCTGATCGGCGGCTGGCTGACCGAGGGACCCGGCTGGCGCTGGGCGTTCGCGATCAACTTCCCCCTCGGGATCCTCGCCCTCATCGCGGCAGCGGTGTTCCTCAAGGTGCCCAAGCGGGGACAGGGACCGCGGCCGAAGGTCGACGTGGCCGGGATGCTGCTGATCTCGATCGTCACCAGCGCCATCGTGCTGACCTCCGCCTGGGGCGGGCACGACTACGAGTGGGGCTCGTGGCAGATCAACTCGCTCATCGTCGTCGGCGCCCTCGCCGTGATCGCGTTCATCCTCGTCGAACTCAAGGTCAGCGAGCCGATCATCCCGATGTTCCTGTTCAGGAACCGGGACTTCCTGCTCTGCACGACCGCCGGCCTCTTCATCGGCGTCGCGATGTTCGGGGTCCTGTCCTACATGCCCACCTACCTGCAGATGGTGCACGGCATCGACGCGACCGTGGCCGGACTGATGATGGTGCCGATGATGGGCACCATGCTCATCTCCTCGACGCTGATCGGCTTCGTCGTGGCCCGGACCGGCCGCTACAAGATGTATCCGCTCATCGGCATCCTGCTCATCGCCGCCTCCTTGGTGCTGATGGCCCAGCTGCGGGCCGACAGCCCCGAATGGGAGACGATCGTCTATCTGGCGCTGCTGGGCCTGGGCCTCGGCATGAGCATGCAGACGCTGGTCCTCGTGGTCCAGAACGCATTCCCGGTGGCGATGGTCGGCACCGCCACCGCGTCGAACAACTACTTCCGGCAGGTCGGGGCGACCCTGGGCATGGCGTTCATCGGCTCCGTCTTCACCCAGCGCCTGCTCGAGAACATCGAGCAGGGGCTGACCGGGATCGCCGCGAAAGCCCCCGAGCAGCCGATTCCGGAGGTCTCCTCGACAGGGCTGACGCCGCAGATCGTGTCCGATCTGCCCGAGCCGCTGCATGCGCTGGTCATCCACTCCTACAACGACGCCTTGGTTCCCCTGTTCCTCTGGGTGGCTCCCCTGGCCGTGCTCGGATTCGTCTTCCTCATCTTCCTCCCGAACACGCCGCTGGCGAAGAGCCTGGGGGCCGATCCGGTCAGGCGCGAACGGGTGGAGATCGATGCATCTTCCGATACCCTGACAGGGCAGACTACTCCGAAGGGTTCGATGGATGACCGTACTGACGATTCTCAACTCGCGGGGGACCGAGGTTCCCGCCGCGCTGACTGATCTGGGCACGCGTCCCGGGGTCGAGCTCCGGGTCGTCGACGCCGAGGGGCTCGGCTCGGCGCTTCCCGGGACCGAGGTGCTGCTGCTCTGGGACTTCTTCTCCACGGCCCTGGCCTCCGAGTTCGACCGCGCCGATGCGCTGGAGTGGATCCATGCCGCGAGTGCCGGGGTCGATTCGCTCCTGTTCGACGACCTCGTCGAGTCCGACGTCATCGTCACCAACGCGCGGGGGATCTTCGATCGGCCGATCGCCGAGTTCGTCCTCGGGTTCATGCTCATCCACGCCAAGAGCACGCTGCAGTCGCTGGAGGACCAGCGCGAGCGGAGGTGGAATCGGCGGTCGTCGCGGGATCTGGCCGGAACGCGCGCGGTCATCGTCGGGACCGGGGCCATCGGGCGGGAGATCGCGCGCGTGCTGCGCGCTCTCGACGTCGAGGTCCTCGGCGCCGGCAGCCACGCTCGCGGCGGCGATCCCGACTTCGGGGAGGTCATCGCCTCGGCGGATCTGGCCTCCCACCTGAGCGGGGTCGACTGGGTCATCGACATCGCGCCGCTGACCGCGGCGACGGCGAATCTCATCGACGCCGAGGTGTTCGCCGCGATGGAGCCGCACTCCTGCTTCATCAATGTCGGACGGGGGGCGACGGTCGACACCGCCGCTCTCCTCGCCGCCCTCGAGGAGAAGCGGATCGCGGGCGCCGCACTCGACGTCTTCGACGAGGAGCCCCTGCCCGCCGACCACCCGTTGTGGGCGCGCGACGATGTCGTCATCACTCCGCACATGAGCGGCGACACCGAGGGGTGGCGGGATCGCCTGGCCGCCCAGTTCGTCGACCTGTTCGACCGTCACCTCGCCGGTGAGCCGTTCGCGCACACCGTCGACAAGCGCGCCGGCTACGTCCGATGAGCGCGCGCTCGACCAGGTCCGAAAGGGAGTTCCTGGCCCGGGTCCTCGCCGAGGTGATCGCCATCCGCAGGGCCAGGCTGCTCAGTCTGCTGGTGCTCGCCGCCGCGATGCTCGTGGCCGGCCTCGGCGCCGCGATGCAGGCGCAGGGGGAGAGGACCGATGCGGTGCTGCTGTTCTCCGCGTTCAGCCTGATCATGATCGGCATCGTCTGCGCGCTGGCGGCCCTCCTGGCATGGACCAGGATCAACCGCGACGTCCTCGACGCGGTGGCGGCGCGTCAGCCGGCGTGGGCGCGGGCGCCGCGATCGCAGACCGGCGGGATGGCGATCGCCGTCGGGTTCGCCGTGCTCGGGCTGCTCTTCGGGTGGGTGCTGTGGGCGACGACACCGGTCCTCGCCGTCGGCGTCGCCCTCGCGTGCGCCCTGCTGGCGTGTCTGGGACCGATCTGGGCCAACGAGCTGTCAGCCGCCGACGACCGGTTCGCTGCGATCCTCGACAGCGACGAGGAGCTCGCCGCGCGGTTCGCGGACTTCACCCCGATCTGGCTCCACGAAGCGATGAACCGCCAGGACTGAGCCCGCGCCGCCCACCGGCGTGGGAGCGCGACCGACCGCAGGGACGACGAAGGCGCCCGCGGCAGTGCCGCGGGCGCCTTCGTCATGACTTCGTGCCGGACTCGACCGGATCGCGGGCTGCGGTCAGGGGAAGGCCGGCGTGTCGATCCCGGCCATCTTGGCCACACACCTGACCACCTGGCAGCTGTAGCCGAACTCGTTGTCGTACCAGACGTAGACGACGGCGCGGTCCTCGTCGACGATGGTCGCGAGCCCGTCGACGACTCCGGCTCGCTTCGATCCGACAAGGTCGCTGGAGACGAGCTCGGGGGAGGCGACGTAGTCGACCTGGTTGCGCAGCGGGGAGTCCATCGACGTCTGCCGCAGGAACTCGTTGAGCTCCTCCACGCTGGTGCTGGTCTCCAGGTTGAGGTTGAGGATCGCCATCGACACATTCGGGGTGGGAACGCGGATCGCGTTGCCCGACAGCTTGCCCTTGAGCTCCGGAAGCGCCTTCGCCACGGCCTTGGCGGCACCGGTCTCGGTGAGGACCATGTTCAGTCCGGCGGCGCGGCCGCGCCGTGAGCCCTTGTGGAAGTTGTCGATGAGGTTCTGGTCATTGGTGAACGAGTGCACCGTCTCGACGTGTCCGTTGCGGACGCCGAACCGATCGTTGAGCGCCTTGAGCACCGGGGTGATGGCGTTCGTGGTGCACGATGCTGCGGACACGACGGCGTCGGAGTCGAGGATGTCGTCGTCATTGACCCCGAAGACGATGTTCTTCACGTCGCCCTTGCCCGGAGCGGTGAGGATGACCTTGGACGCGCCCGGGCAGTTGAGGTGCTTCGACAGTCCGTCCTCGTCGCGCCACTTGCCGGTGTTGTCGACGATGATCGCATCGTTGATGCCGTAGGCGGTGTAGTCGACCTGCGACGGGTCGTCGGAGTAGATGACCTGGATCAGGGTGCCGTTGGCCTGGATCGTGCTGGCCTCTTCGTCGACGACGATGGTGCCGTCGAACTTCCCGTGAACGGAGTCACGGCGGAGCAGTGAGGCGCGCTTGACGATGTCGTCCTCGCCGCCCCGGCGCACGACGATCGCGCGCAGACGCATCCCCGATCCGCCCGCACGGTCGAGGAGGATCCGGGCGAGCAGACGGCCGATGCGTCCGAAGCCGTAGAGCACGACGTCGCGCACCGGCTGGTCCTCGCCCTGGCCGCCGACGACGGGCTCGAGTTCGGTGCGCAGGAACTCCGCGAGGTCACCGGAGTCCGCCTGTGCCTTCTCGAGCATCCGTCCGACATCGATGCGGGCGGCTCCGAGGTCGAGTTCGGCGAGCACGCGCACAAGCTCGAGGGTCTTCTCGATGTCGAGTTCGGCACCGAGGAAGTGACGGGCGTAGCGATGGGCCTTGATCATGCCGGTCACGGACTTGTTCAGCAAGGACCGGCCGAACAGGGTCAGCAGCACATCGTTCTCACGGTACAGTCGGCCGACGAGCGGAATGAGGTCTTCCGCGGCAGTCTGCTTCTTCGCCCACTCGTTCAGGCGAGCCGTCGTTGCATCAGTCAAAGGTCGTGTCCCCTCAAGTCAATAGACGAATTCACGCTCAAGTCTAGCCTGTTGCTCGCCTTCCGGGCCGACACGCTCGGTTCTCCGCCGAGGTGGAATCTCCAGGCGAACCGGTGCGGATCGGCACCCTCGCCCTTGACTCCGATCCGGGGCCCGACGCGGATGTCGGCGCTGGGTGCGGCAGGCGGGTCGAATGACCACTGTCCTCCGTGCAGCGCAGCCCCATCCTGGCTGAGATCGGCGTCGAAACAGCTGGCCACGCACCCGGGCCCCCGGGCCAGCGCCGATTCGGGCAGGGGGTGCTTCCGCGGCTTCCGCTCCCGCCTGTCGCGAGCCAGTTCGCTGCCCTCGACCACCTCGCCGGCGCGCACGAGGAGACCGGTCGGGGTGCCGGCGGGACCGCAGACCAGATTGAGGCTGTGATGAATCCCATAGATGAAGTAGCAGTAGAGGTGAGCCGGGGGACCGAACATCGAGGAGTTGCGCGCGGTCTGGCCCCGGTAGGCGTGCGACGCCGGATCGGTCCGACCGTCGTAGGCCTCCACCTCGGTGATCCTGATCGCCACCGTTCCCTCCGGGCCGGAGCGGGACAGGACTCCGCCGAGCACCCGCGGTGCGACCTCGAGGACCGGTCGGTCGAAGAAGTCGATCAGCTCCCGCTCGGAGAGGCCGGCGAGGGAGGTGGAGGTGGAGGTCATGACTGGTCCTCTCGTTCGTCGAGGCGTTTGAACCCGAGCAGGGTCAGCGCGATCAGTCCGGCGGCGGTGATCAGGGCGCCGAGTGTCTGGGCCTGTGACTTGGGGATGACGATCCGGTCGGCGGGCTCCGCGGCCTCGGGCAGTCGGGCGGGTGCGGCGGTGCCGACCCAGGCCGCGACGAAGAGGATGAGGCGGGCGAAGAGGTTCATCGTCAGCATCACCGCGATGAGAGAGCCGAAGATCGACGCGGCCTGGTTGACGGAGAACAGGTCGATGAGGATGGCGGCGAGGTTGAGCAGGATGATGAAGGACACGGCTCCGACCGCCGAGCCTCTGACCTTGGCGCTGTGATCGACCGGGCCCTGTGGCAGGACGGTGAAGAGGAACATGAAGATCAGCCAGGCCGCGCCGAGGCTGATCAGCGCCGGACCCAGGACCAGGGGGCCCGACGCCCAGGCGGGCAGGTCGAGGAGGTCGACGATCAGCGACTTCAGCCCGGTCCCGATGACCGTCAGTGCGACGGTGAGGAGGATGCCGGTGACGAGGGCGAACAGGATGACGAGATTGACCAGGAAGTTCCGGATGATCGGCTCCTGCCTGATCTGGTTGAACTCGTCGGCCAGTTGAGCCCGAATCGCGGACTTGAGGGTCTCGATGAATCCCTGGCCCGAGTACAGTCCTGCCAGGACGCCGAAGATGCCCACGGCCTGCCAGTTGCTGAGGACGCTCTCCAGTGCGTTGCTCAGAGCCGGGCTGCCCGGCGCCACCCGGTCGAGTTCGGCCGCGATGACCGACACGAGGTCGGGGCGGAGGACGTCGAGGACGAAGCCGAGTCCTGCGAAGGTGAACATGGCGACGGGGATGATCGCCAGGACCAGGAAGTAGGTGATCGCGCCGGCGAACTGGTTGCCCATGCGGGTGAGATAGCGCCCCAGGCTGCGGATCAGATGAGCCGGACCCGGTCGGGTGATGGCGGTGTGCCCCGCTGCGGCGACGGTGTTGCGAGAGGCCAGGACCTTGGCTGGGGTCACACTGTGCTCCTTGTCGAGTCGGTCATCTCCCACAGTAGCCGCTGAGTGCCGAGGGGAGCGGGCGGAGACGCCGCCCGCCGGGAGCTGCCGCCCCGGGGGCAGCTGCTGCTGCCGGGGGCGACATCTGTGAACGACGTCCGGAATCCGCCTCTACACTGACACCCATGCCCACCGCGTCCGCTCTCATCGTCTCCTCGCCGAGCGCAGCCATGGTCGTCGGCTCCTCGGCGGCGGAGGATCTCAGCGGCTTCTCCGCCTGGGCGGTGGGACTGATGGAGACGCTGGGGGCGGTCGGCGTCGGCTTCCTCGTGTTCCTCGACAACATCTTCCCTCCCATCCCCAGCGAACTGGTCCTGCCGCTGGCCGGGTTCACCGCCAGCCGGGGCGAGATGAGCCTGGTCCTCGCCATCGTCTTCGCCACGATCGGCTCACTCACCGGCGCGCTCCTGCTCTGGGCTCTGGGCAGGTGGGTCGGCCTGGAGCGGATCAGCCGGATCGCGCTGAGGATGCCCCTCGTCGACGTCGACGACATCCACAGGACGGTCGCCTGGTTCGACCGTCACGGCGACAAGGCCGTCTTCTTCGGACGGATGATCCCGATCTTCCGGTCCCTGATCTCGATTCCCGCCGGCATGCGGAACATGCCGGCGGTCCGGTTCGCGTTCCTGACCACGGCGGGCAGCGCCATCTGGAACACGCTCTTCGTCGTCGCGGGCTTCTGGCTGGGCGAGAACTGGGCCGTGGTGGAAACCTCCGCCGGCTGGTTCCAGAAGCTTGTCATCGTCGCCGTCGTCGTCGCCCTCGTCGTCTGGATCGTGCTCAGGATCCGCCGGCGCAGGGAGGGGCGAAGCGTCGATCCGAGTCCCGATTCGAGGGACTGAGACCGGCCCTGCGAGGAGGACCGGCAGGCCATCCGCAGGACAGTGCCTGGACGTTCCGTCGCGGCTCAGGATTCCGTGACCCAGAGCCGCTCGTTGTCGGGTCCGGCACGCAGCTCCTCGACCTCGACATCGTGGTGGAGACCCTCCGGCGGATAGCTGCCCACATGCAGCCCGACTCGCGAATCGAAGACCGTGGTGCCCTCCAGCAGCATTCGTCCGCCGCGTGTGAGGTTGATGCCCTCCGCCAACCCCGTTCGGAACCGGCAGTCGCGGACGACGACCTCCCCGTCCTCGGCTCGTGAACCGCTCACCCAGATGCCGACGACGGCCTCGTCGCCGGATCCGTTGCCGGCTGCGGGTCCGAAAGTGCAGTGGTCGAAGACCACCCGACGCGGAGCGCTCGGGGCCGGCGGGTCGAAGGAGTAGGTGTGCTGGATCCGAACCGCAGCGAGCTCCTCGTCCCTCGGCGAGCCGACCCGCTGCCCGTGGGCATGGAAGTCGCAGCGGGTGAAGGTCACGTCATCGCCCCGGTGGACGGTTCGCGGTTTGACGCTGTCCGGGCCGTCCTTGCCGTGCAGCTCGGTATCGCGGATCTCCACGCTTCCGCCGCGTCCCATCACCGTGAAGCCGGATCGGAACGCGCTGTTCTCTATCACGGCGCGGCCCCCGTCACCGCATTCGAGGTCGGTCGGATGAGAATGCGGACCGTCGTCGACGAGGGCGTCACGGATCTCGAAGTCTCCGTGGAACACCCCGCGGCTGCGGGTGTCGAGCTCGATGTCGATGTGCGCGCCGGTGATCTCTCCCGACCCGTGGTAGCCGTCGAGGCGGACGATGTTGCCGCCGCCGGTGATCGTCAGACCTCCTCGGAAGCAGTCCACCGCGCGCAGGTCGGTGATCGTGGTCTGCGTGTTCGTCCACAGGTGGATGCCGTCGGAGACCGAGTTCATCACCGTCATATCGATGATGCGCACGAGCTGCCGGTGCGCGGAGTCCGTGCGTCCGTTGAGGAAGACGAGCGAGGACTGCTCCTGCTCGTAGTTGCGGAACGGGCCCTGGGCCCCGATGTTCCCGTCGACCGTGAGGTCGCGCAGGACGATCGCCCGTGCGTGCTCGTCGGCGGACTCCGCGGTCCGGTTCTCCGTGGTCAGCGTGCGTACCCAGTCGGGGTGCCGCGGGGGACGGATGATCCGGGCTCCCCGGCCGTTGATCGTCAGGCCGTGCTGGATGTCGATCGTCGAGGCGAGGTAGACGCTCGCCGGCCTCAGCTCGACAGTCCCGATCCCGGCTGCGCGGATGTCGTCGACCGCGGCCTGCAGGGCACGGGTGTCATCAGTGGTTCCGTCGCCCACGGCCCCGAATTCCTCGGGGGTGCGCACCGGCCCGCCTCCGCTCACGGGACCTCCCTTTGATGCCGGACCTCCGGGGCGGGAGCGGAGGCGGGCGGTGGTGCCGGAACCGTCGGCTCCGACCGTCGCGACGAGCACTCCCGCGACCACCAGGCCGCCCACCACCTGGCGCCGAGTCAGACTGCGGGGTCTCCGGTCCATGCGGTCAATCGTAGTTCCCCGTCGCCGTCGGCGGGAGAGCCGATGATCGACCGCGGCCCGCGGCTCACGAACGGAGCCGGCGGCGAGTCAGTCCATCCACGCGGCCGGGGTGTGCGCCCGTGGCACCTCTTCGCCGGGCCTGACCGGACCGGGGGCGGTTCCCGCGCCGAAGGGCGAACCGCCCAGCTCCTCCCGACCGTGCGCGCTGAGCCAGCCCGACAGGTCCGGCCCCTTCGGCACGATCCCGGTCGGGTTCACGTCCTTGTGGACGAGGTAGTAGTGCTGTTTGATCTGCACGAAGTCGACCGTGTCCCCGAAGCCGGGAGTCTGGAACAGGTCCCGGGCGTAGCCCCACAGGTTGGTGAACTCCTTGAGCGCCTGCCGGTTGCACTTGAAGTGGCCGAAGTACACCGGATCGAACCGGACCAGGGTCGTGAACAGACGCACGTCCGCCTCGGTGATGGATCCGCCCATGAGGAACCGCTGCGAGGACAACCGCTGCTCGAGGACGTCGAGAGCCGAGAACAGCCGGTCGAAGGCGGTCTCGTAGGCCTCCTGCGAACCGGCGAAACCGCACCGGTAGACGCCGTTGTTGACCTCGGTGTAGATGAAGTCCATGACGTCTTCCATCTCCGCCCGGGTCTCCTCCGGCCACAGATCCGGGGCGCCCTCCCGGTGGTGCTTCGTCCACTGGGTGCTGAAGTCCTCGGTGATCTGCGGGAAGTCGTTGGTCACGACCTGACCGGAGGGGATGTCGACGATCGCGGGAACCGTGATCCCACGCGGATAGTCGGGGAACCTGGCGAAGAAGGCCTCCTGCAGGCGTTCGATCCCGAGCACCGGATCGACACCGCCGGGGTCGAGGTCGAATGTCCACGACCGGGCATCATGGGTGGGTCCGGGCAGTCCGAGGGAAATGGCGTCCTCGAGCCCGAGCAGCCGACGGACGATGATCGACCGGTTCGCCCACGGGCAGGCGCGGGCGGCGATCAGCCGGTAGCGGCCCGGCTCGACCGGCCACTGCGCGTCCGGGTCATCGAGGATCCTGTCCTCGATGTAGTTGGTGTCGCGTGTGAACTCGGATCCCTGGGCGACGTAGCCGCCCTCCGTCTCGTTCGCCATCTCTTCCTCCGTCATCGTTGTCCCTGACCGGGCTGTCCGAGACGCCTCGGCCGCCCGGCGACTGCCGATTCAGTCGGCGTACATCTCGTCGATCTGGGCCGCGAAGTCCTTGGCGACGATGTGCCTCTTCACCGACTGCTTCGCGGAGAGGTAGCCGTTGGCCTCGCTGAGCTCGACCGGCATGATCGTGAACTTCTTGATCCCCTCGGCGCGCGAGACCGTCCGGTTGACCTGATCGACGGCCTTCTCGATCGCCTGCCTCACCGTCTGGTCGGCGGCCGCCTGCTCCAGCGTCATCGGCGGCAGTCCCTGGTTCTCCAGCCACACCGGCAGCATCTCGGAGTCGAGGAAGATCAGCGCGGAGATGAAGTTCCGGGTGTCGCCGACGACGACGGGCTGACCGATGATCGGGTGGCGCCGGAGGGAGTCCTCGAGAGGGGCGGGGGCGATGTTCTTTCCGCTCGAGGTGACGATGATCTCCTTCTTCCGCCCATTGATCGTCAGGTACCCGTCCGCGTCGAGCGCGCCCAGGTCGCCGGTGGCGAACCACCCGTCGTGGAACTCCTTGGCCGTGGCTTCGGGGTTGTTCCAGTATTCGCGGAAGACGCAGACGCCCTTCGCCAGCACCTCGCCGTCGGGGGCGATCGCCACGGAGCAGCCGGGCAGCGGAATCCCGACCGTGCCGATCTTCGCCTTCTCCGGCACGTTGACCGTGATGGGCGCCGTCGTCTCGGTCAGGCCGTAGCCCTCGAGCACGATGAGCCCGACACCGCGGTAGAAGTGGCCGAGGTGGGCGCCGAGGGGACCGCCACCGGAGACGGCGTGGGTGACGTTGCCGCCCATGATCGCCCGCAGCTTGGAGTACACGAGCTTGTCGAACAGGGCATGCTGGAGCCTGAGGGTCAGCGGCACGCCGCCCTGGTCGAGGGCCTTCGAGTAGGCGACGGCGACCTGCTCGGCCCGGCGGAAGATCTTCTCCTTGCCTCCGGCCTCGGCCTTCGCCAGAGCGGAGTTGAAGACCTTCTCGAACACCCGGGGGACACCGAGGATGAAGCTTGGTCTGAAGCTGCCGAGCGCGACGGTGAGCTTGCTCAGGTCCGACTGGTGGGCCAGCAGCGAACCGCAGGTCAGGGACAGGACTTCGATGAAGCGGGCGAAGACATGGGCCTGGGGCAGGAACAGCAGGCACCGGGCGTCGTCGGTGAAGACCTCGGGGATCTGCATCCGCGCCGCCTGTGCGGTCTGGACGAAGTTCGCATGGGTGAGCACGCAGCCCTTCGGCCTGCCCGTGGTGCCCGAGGTGTAGATCAGGGTGGCCACCGACTCACTGGTGACCTGCGTGCGCTGGGCTTCGAGGGCGTCGTCGTCGACGTCGTTCCCGGCGGCGGCGAGCTCGGCGAAGGCACCGTCCTCCCAGACCCACAGGCGCGGAGGTTCTACTCCGGCGGCGGACGCGGCCGTGCGCACCCGCTCGGCGTGCTCCCGGCTGCGGACCAGGCCGCGCTCCACGGCGGCGTCGGTGATCATCCACGCCAGCTGGTCCTCGGACGAGGTGTCGTAGAAGGGCACCGAGATCCCTCCCGCGTACCACACGGCGTAGTCGCTGAGCGTCCATTCGTAGGAGGTGGGCCCGAAGATCGCGATCCGATCCCCGACCTCGACCCCTGCCGCGAGCAGTCCCTTGGCGGTCGATCGGACCTCGGCGAGGAACTCACCGGCGGAGACGTACTCCCAGTCGTCGCCGACGGCGCGGGCGAGTGCGGGCTTGTCCGGGTCGGTCGCGACCCGGTCGAGGAAGACGTCGATCGTCGATGAAGTGGTGTCCACCTCGAAGCCGACCACCGGAGTGGAGGACTGGGGCATGGTCGTAGGGCTCATGAGGACTCCTTTGCGGGCGACAGTGCCCCGCTATCTTACTGCTCGGTCACTTGGAGGTGAAATCGCTCACGTTTCGCAGCTCAGACCCTCACCGGACGACTTTCTGCCAGTCTAGCCAAGAGGTCGCCCGGATTGTTCAGAGTACGATGGTCAAAACCCACAGAGCGGTCACAACCCACGGAGCTGCGAAGGAAGGTAATGACGACGAACCCTGAGGAAGCCGGTTTCCGCTACGACGCGTCCCTGGCCGAGAAGATCGAGGAATCGTGGCAGCAGCGCTGGGAAGAGGCGGGGACGTACCACACCCCCAACCCCACCGGTGACCTGAGCCCGAGCGGAGATCTCGGCAGGCTTGACACCGCTTCCGCCTATGGGCCGCCGCAGGACCTGTTCGAGCGTGACTCCCTCTACATCATGGACATGTTCCCGTACCCCTCGGGGGCGGGACTGCATGTGGGCCACCCGCTGGGGTACCTGGCCACCGACGTCTACGGCCGCTATCAGCGGATGCGGGGGCGCAACGTCATGCACGCTCTGTCCTATGACGCCTTCGGGCTGCCCGCCGACCTCTACGCGGTGCAGACGGGTCAGCACCCCCGGATCACCACGAATGCCAACATCGCGAACATGAAGAAGCAGCTGCGACGACTGGGCCTGGCCCACGACGCCCGCCGCAGCTTCGCGACCACCGACGACGAGTACGTGAAGTGGACGCAGTGGATCTTCCTCCAGATCTTCAACTCCTGGTACGACCCGGAGGCCACCACCGAGGGTGAGGACTCGGTGGGCGCCGCCCGTCCCATCGGCACCCTGATCGAGCAGTTCGCCTCGGGCGCCCGCCCGACCCCGGACGGCCGGGACTGGTCGCGGCTGAGCCGAGCCGAGCAGGAGAGCATCCTCCAGGACTACCGCCTCGCCTACGTCTCCGAATCACCGGTCAACTGGTGCCCGGGCCTCGGCACGGTGCTGGCGAACGAGGAGGTCACCGCCGAGGGGCTGTCCGAACGCGGCAACTTCCCGGTCTACACCCGCCGGCTGCGCCAATGGAACATGCGCATCACTGCCTACGCGGACCGTCTCATCGACGACCTCGACGCCCTCGACTGGCCCTCGGCCGTGCGCAGCATGCAGATCAACTGGATCGGCCGTTCGAAGGGCGCGCTGCTGCGCCTGCCGGTGGTGCCGGCCTCCGCCACAGGGGCGGAGGCGGACTCGACCGCCGAGGAGTTCATCGAGGTCTACACGACCCGCCCCGACACCCTGTTCGGCGCCACCTACCTGGTGCTCAGTCCCGAGCACCCGCAGGTCGCCGAGCTCACCGGCAGCCAGTGGGATGCGCAGGTCCCGCAGCGCTGGCGCGGGGGAGGCGAGACCCCCGCCGAGGCGATCGCGTCCTACCAGCGCGAAGCCGCGGCGAAGACGGACGCCGACCGCCAGCAGAGCAGGGACAAGACCGGCATCTTCACCGGCTCCTACGCCGTCAACCCCGCCACCGGTCAGGAGATCCCGATCTTCGTCGCCGACTACGTGCTGATGGGCTACGGCACCGGGGCGATCATGGCCGTTCCCGCCGAGGACCCGCGCGACTGGGAGTTCGCCAAGGAGTTCGGCCTGCCCTACATCCGCACCGTTCAACCGCCCGCCGATCACGACGAGGATTCGCCGTACACCGGCGACGGGCGGATGATCAACTCCGCCAACGACTCCATCGACATCAACGGCCTCGAGGTGGAGGAGGCGAAGGCGAAGATCACCGCCTGGCTGGCCGGCAAGGGCCTCGCCCAGGAGTCGACCCAGTACCGTCTGCGGGACTGGCTGTTCTCCCGGCAGCGCTACTGGGGCGAGCCGTTCCCCATCGTCTACGACGAGGAGGGCACCCCGATCGCCCTGCCCGACTCCATGCTGCCCGTGGAGCTGCCCGAGGTCGACGACTTCGCACCGCGCACCTTCGCCGCCGATGATGCCGACAGCCGGCCGGAGCCGGCGCTGGGCCGCAACCGCGACTGGGTCGAGGTCGAACTCGACCTGGGCGAGGGACCGAAGACGTACTACCGCGAGACGAACACGATGCCCAACTGGGCCGGCTCCTCGTGGTACCAGCTGCGCTACGCCGACCCCCACAACGATGCTCTCGTCGTCGACCCGGCCAACGAGGCGTACTGGATGGGCCCGCGGGAGTCCAAGCCGCGCGGCGGCGCCGACCTCTACGTCGGCGGTGCCGAGCACTCGGTGCTCCACCTCCTCTACGCCCGGTTCTGGCACAAGGTCCTGTTCGACCTCGGACACGTCTCCTCGTCCGAGCCGTTCCACCGGCTGGTCAACCAGGGCTACATCCAGGCCTACGCCTACACCGACTCCCGCGGGGTCTACGTCCCCGCCGCCGAGGTGGAGGAGCGCTCCGATGACAACGGCGAGCTGACGTTCTGGTACCAGGGCGAGCAGGTCAACCGGGAGTACGGCAAGATCGGCAAGTCCCTGAAGAACTCGGTGCTGCCCGACGAGATGTACGACGCCTACGGCGCGGACACGTTCCGGGTCTACGAGATGTCGATGGGACCGATCGAGCAGGCCCGGCCCTGGGAGACCCGCGCCGTCGTCGGCGCGCATCGCTTCCTGCAGCGGGTGTGGCGCCTCGCCGTCGATGAGACGACCGGCGAATCCGTGATCTGCGAGGGCACCGCCGACCCCGTCACGCTCAAGGTGCTCCACCAGGTCATCGCCGGCGTCCGCGACGACATGGAGCACCTGCGGTTCAACACGGCGATCTCGAAGCTCATCGTGCTGACCAACCATGCGACCAAGCAGGGCGGGGCGACCCGGGATGTGCTCGAGCCGCTGGCGATCATGCTCTCGCCCTTCGCGCCGCACCTGGCCGAAGAGCTGTGGGCGAGACTCGGCCACGAGTCGACGATCACCTACGCGGCCTTCCCCGAGGCGGACCCGCAGTATCTCGTCGCCGACCAGGTCACGTGCGTGGTCCAGGTCAAGGGCAAGGTGCGGGCCCGTCTCGAGGTCGATCCCGAGATCTCGGAGTCCGAGCTCGAGCGACTCGCCCTCGAGTCACCCAACGCGATCAAGGCTCTGGACGGGGCCGGCGTGCGCAAGATCATCGTCCGCGCGCCGAAGCTGGTCAACATCGTCCCCGACGCCTGAAGGCAGAAGCGGAGTCGGCTAAGTTATGACTATGGAAGACGTACAAGACGAGATCCGGCACACCCTGGGTGTGCGACCGACGATCGATCCCGCCACCGAGGTGGTCCGTCGCGTCGAGTTCCTGGCCG
>JAPSIC010000048.1 GCA_031179165.1 Brevibacterium sp. | reverse complement strand
ATGGTCGACAACTCCTCGGAGATGGCGATGGTGCGGCTGCAGGCCGAGGACGGTCGCGAATGCACGCCCGGTTTCAGCTCCATCCCGCCGCTGACCCAGTGGCACGACGAGGCCCGGCCGGTGCCGATCGAAGCCGAACGACTCGTCCTCGGTGCGATCGAGGCGAACTCGCAGCTCGTCGTCCTCGACCCCGGTGCCCCGCACTCCTTCCTGCTGCGCAGGCCCGCGCTGTTCGCCTTCGTCCAGGGACGGGACTGGACTCCGTCCTGGGCCGACGCCGAGGTGGGCCGCAGACTCGCACAGATCGGGCAGTCGTTCTCCTGGCTGGCCTCGGTCTCCGTGAGCCCGGGCAGTGCCAACGTCCACCTGGCGGGACCAGAGCTCGGCATCACCCTCAGAGTCGATGACAAGGTCCCCGCCGCCGAGGTCCAGCGCTTCCAACAGGCGGTCACTGCCGATGACGAGCTCGTGCAGAAGATCGACTCCCTCGCGATCCGGCTTCAGCTCAACGAGTGATCGAGTCGCGATCCACCCAGTGCCAATTCAAGTCTCCTGCGAGTCCCGCATCCTCGTCGGACATAAAGCCGCCGATGTCACCGCCAAACCACTCCTGCAGAGCTGTCGCATCCGAACAGGTTATCCGACGTGGAATTCCTGTTGCTTCGCCTCACCGTCTTCCAACCAATGGATGCGCAGGATGTCCGGATCGCCCCCACCCAAGAGGTGATCGACCACGACTCGGCGAGTTTGGCCAGTGTGGATGACAGTAGGCGTGGAATCGCTAACGACGAGCATACTGGGGTCAGCGCCAACTGATTCAAACGAGACACCTTCGGCGTCCTCGTCGCCTGTGTTCGTGACTTCGATCCAGTGTCGAGTCTTGTATCGTGGCTTGCCCTTTTTATCGTAGTCTGTGATCTCTCGCTCCTGTTGGGGCTGGACCTGGAAACGCACGCCGTTGGCGGGACGGTTCAGCGTCGGTACGCCAAGATCGAGGCGCGAGATGTCGTACTCGATGGCCTTCCAGACTTCGTGTGCGAGCTGGGGTGTGTTGCTGAACTCTCCGAGAAGGCCGCGCTCCCGAATTTGCTCCTTGAACGCCCGGAGCCCCTCCAACTGCACCGTATCGACGTCGTTGGGCAGTGGTGCGGTGGAAAAGTAGAGATGTACAGGCTTTCCCTGCTCGACGGCACGTTCAATCTCTTCGACAGTCCCTGACACAGCTCCGGGCGTGGGCGAACCAAGGCGACTGCCGAAGAGAGCAAAGACAACGTCCGAGTCATCCACACCCTGGGCATTGATGAGGGATTGGGGATTCTCTCCGAGCTGGGGCACGGACGATGTCTCCCACCGCCATGGTTGAAGGATGACTTGCTTGTTCCTGGCGTTAGCATCGTTCCATCCGTGGACCGCTACTTCGACTGCGTCCCGGGCTTCAGTGGTATCGGATGGAGAGGCGATCATCACGCGTAAGACATTCGCTACGTAGCTCATGCTTACAAGGTAATCTACGGCACGGACATAGCTCAGTGGGCTGCGCCATGCGCCTACCAGACTGACCACTTCTGATGAGGTCCTACATGCCGACATGCCCCGATACCTCCCGGGACTCCGCCGAAGGGTCTGAAGCACTTGACTGTCGTCTCGGGCACGCGTCCATACTGCGCCACCAGAACACTGACACCTCGACGACGCTGTCATTATGAGGGAGGCAAATGGCGTCGTCGGCTCCACCACGTTCCGATCCTAGGGAAAGACGGCGTACTCGGAGCTTCGTGCCGCCGCGCCGGAGGCGGACAGTTTTGCGCCTATTAGGACCTCATCAGTTCGAGTGGTGATGTGCTCCAGCAAGCACGATTCGTCTGGCAGTGGATCGGCATGCGCGGCGAGCTCGGATTCGGCATCACTCTCTGGGTCGAAAACAACGTCCCTGCCTGCAATGAAGAACTCGTGCAGAAGATCGACTCCATGCGATCCGACTCGAGCGTAATGAATGATCAGGCCGCGATCCGTTCCCGTATCCGCCCTCGGCAACTACTGTGATCGCTGGTCAGTTCCGCTCAACGGGAACTGACCGCGTCGCTCGTGACCTGGGCGGTCAGTGCCCGTTAGCCTGAGTCCATGAGCGAAATGCGAGACCTCAGCCAGCCCTTGGCTCCTGACGACAGCTATCTCGATCACATCGAACGGGAGACCGAGGCCCGGGCCGCCGCAGCAGCGGAGTGGGAATCCGAGTTCGCCGGAGCACCCGAATCCTCGACCCGGATGCTCGCCGAGAGCATCGACGAAATGTCCGAGGACCTCGTCGGCCTGCTCCGCACCATTCACGGTCTCGCCGAGACCGCATTCGACGAACACGAGTCGGCCGCGGCGATCGCCGACCTCGTCGCCTCGCATGGAACAGCCGTCGAACAGGGCGTGTACGGCCTCGACACGGCGCTCTGGGCGACAACCGGTTCGGGCAACGGACGCACCATCGCCATCCTCGCCGAATACGACGCCTTGCCGGGAATCGGCCACGGCTGCGGGCACAACCTCATCGCCACGTGCGCGGTCGGCGCCTTCCTGTCCCTGGCCGCACTGCACGCAGCGGACCCCGACGCCGTGCCCGGCACCGTCGTCCTGTTGGGCACCCCGGCCGAGGAAGGCCACTCCGGCAAGGAGCTGATGGCCCGCGAAGGCGCCTTCGACGGGATCGACGCCGCCATCATGGTCCACGGGTACGGCTACGACTGCGCCGACCAAGTGTGGCTCGGCCGCCGCCTCCTCAACGTCACGTTCAAGGGAGTCCCTGCCCACGCCTCGGCGCAGCCATTCATGGGCAAGAACGCCCTCGATGCGGCCAACCTCTTCTACCAGGGGCTAGGGCTGCTGAGGCAGCAGATGCCGCCGATCTCCCGACTGCACGCCGTCGTCTCCGAGGGCGGAACCCGGCCGTCGATCATCACGGAGCTCGCGCAGGTCAAGTGCTATGTGCGCTCGAAGTACCCGGAGACGCTCAAGGAGCTCTCCGCCCGGGTGGAAGATGTCGCCAAGGGAGCGGCGCTGATGACTGGGACGGGCGTCGACATCCGCTGGGACGAGCACGCACCGTCGCTGCCGGTGCGGGGCAACGACGCGCTGACTCGGCGCTGGGCGCTCCACGAGGGGGAGCGCGGGAGGCACCCGGTGCCGGCGGGGGTGCTCGACGAGTCGATCGCCGCGTCCACCGACTTCGGCAACGTGTCCTACCGCATCCCCGGAATCCATCCGCTCCTCAGGACCGCGGATTCGGAGGTGGCCCTCCACACCCGCGAGTTCGCGGCCGCCGCCGTCTCCGAGGATGCCGAGGCCGCGGCCCGCGACGGTGCGTACGGTCTCGCGTGCACGGCGCTGGACTTCCTCGTCGACGACGACCTCGCCGCCGAGGTGGTCGCTGAGTTCCAGCGCGCCGGAGGGGCGATCGACGTGCCCAACTACTTCACCTGAGACGCCACCGGCGCCGAAGGTGCCGCCGGCGCTTAAGCAGTGCCGCCTGCACAGACCAAATCGACACAACGAAGTATCGAGGAGAGACGATGTCAACGACGACACAGGGGCGGATCAGCCGAGGTCAGAGGATCCTCGACGCGATCGAACGGGTGGGGAACAAGCTTCCCGAACCGTTCACGCTCTTCCTCGGCCTGTTCATCATCACCGGGCTGATCTCGACCGCGATGGCCATGGCCGGAGTCTCCGTGACGATTCCCGGCGCGGATGAGACGGTTACGATCAAGGGCCTCTTCACCGGTGAGGGGCTGTCGTGGCTGACGACCACGATGGGGGAGAACTACATCGGATTCCCGCCCCTGGCCACGGTCCTGCCGATCCTGCTCGCCGTCGGAGTCGCTGAGAAGTCGGGGATGCTGGCCGCCGCCGTTCGAGTCGCCTTCGGCTCGAGTCCGCGATGGCTGCTGCCCTACGCGGTGGGATTCGTCGGCGTCGTCGGGTCGATCATGGCGGACTCCGCGTTCATCATCATCCCGCCCCTGGCCGCCCTCGTGTTCAGGGCTGCCGGTCGCCATCCGATGGCCGGGCTGATCGGCGGCTTCGCCGCGACCGGCGCGGGCTACTCGACCTCGGTGGTGCCGACGAGCCTCGACGCGCTGTTCGCCGGCATCACCACCTCGGTGATGGGAACCCTGCCGGGCACCGACTACGCCGCGGTCAACCCGGTGTCGAACTACTTCTTCAACATCGCGGCCTCGATCCTCCTGTCGATCATCGCCGGTTTCATCATCGACAAGCTCATCGAACCGAACATGGTGCGCAAGGGCATCTCCCGGGATCCCGTCGACGTGTCCGGCGGGGGACTGGCCCCTGAATACCGGTCAGCCGATGCTCCCGCGGAGCAGAACGCTCCGGAAGGAACGGATTCGGGGAATGCGGGTCCCGCCCCGATGAAGGCCCACCTCGAACCGGAGGAGAAGAAGGGGCTCATCTTCGCGCTGGTCTCGGCGCTGGTGCTCACCGCCATCCTCCTGTTCGCGGTGCTCATCCCGAACTCGCCCTGGCGCAACGAGGATGGGGGCTTCCTGCCGAAGTCGCCGCTGCTGTCCTCGATCGTCTTCATCGTGTTCGCGTACTTTCTCACGATGGGCATCGTCTACGGGATCACAGTGCGCTCGATCAAGTCGATGAGTGATGTGGTGCGGATGATGGGGGATTCGATCGTCGACATGATGTCGTTCCTCATCCTCGCGTTCATCCTCGGCCAGTTCATCGCACTGTTCAATTGGACGGGAATCGGCTCGTGGATCGCCGTGACCGGTGCCGAGGGTCTCGAGGCGATCAACCTCACCGGGTTCCCGGCGATCATCGGCTTCATGCTGCTGGCGAGCGTGCTCAACCTCTTCATCATCTCGGGCTCGTCGATGTGGACGCTCATGGGTGCCGTGTTCGTGCCGCTCTTCGCGCTGCTCGGCTACGAACCGGCCTTCACTCAGGCCGCCTTCCGCGTCGGCGATTCGGCCACCCAGGTCATCACCCCGCTCAACCCGTACATGATCGTGCTGCTCGGGCTGGTCCGCCGCTACGAGCCCAACGCCGGCCTGGGCACGGTGATCGCGCGCATGTTCCCGTTCGTCATCCCGTTCTGGCTTGCCTGGGCGGCCCTGCTCGGGGTCTGGTACTTCCTCGACCTGCCCCTGGGCCCGGGCAACGACATCTTCCTGGGGTGATGGTTGTCGCCGCTGTAGGAATGGCTTCGCAAAAGGAGTTGACGAAGGATGATTTCGCGGACTGTCTCGATCGCCAGTATGGCTGGCCGCATTCGAATATGAGGGCGCGCACTGAGGACAGGGCAATACCCTCGACATAAATGACGCGCAAATAGATGGTGAAGAAGGGGACGAATGTGACGCTGACTCTCGAGCCGATACTGGGAAGCGCCGGTATCCGACCGGAAAACACGCTGGTGATCCGGCACGCCTTCGTCAAGGACGACGATAACGGGCAGCAAGGGATTCACGCCGACTCCACCGACGCAGAGATCATGAAATACACGCAACGGCAGTCCGCCCGACCGCGCACCTTCCCGATTGACCCTCCTCGCACATGGGTCGTGTTCCTTCGTGAAGGAGGCGATCGGGCGCGGTTCTGGTCGGTCCTGGAGAACTGCGGCGAGATCACGAACGACGGAGTACTCCGAACATTCGACTTGGTCGTTTCCGAACTGATGGCGGATCTCAGAAACCGTCTTGTCATTGGTTGGAGGTCGCCGCGTGCTTGGCGACTCAACGGAACGACAGCTGCCGGATACCCGGTGATGGAGATAGCCGACGCGCAGCCGGTTCCTTTCCCCGGTTTCGATCGTCTGGTCCTGGAACACTTTGAACTACAGGCCGTAATGAGGGAGCACAGGTATGCCGCCTGGTGTACTGCACTGTCCTCGGTCCTAGGCGTCTACCTGATCACTGATATGCGTGACGGGCGTCAATATGTCGGCAAGGCGGACGGGCAGGAGAGCATTCGGCAGCGTTGGAGCGCGTACGCCGTGAACGGTCATGGTGGCAACGTCGAACTGCGCAATCTGGACCCGTCGACTTTCCGGTTCTCACTGTTGCGCGTCTTTGACCCGTCGACTCCGACAAGACTCATCGGCGAGGCGGAAAGCCACTTCAAGAATGCCCTAGGTACCCGCGTTCACGGCCTGAATCGAAACTGAGACGTAAGTCCTGCAGCAAGGACTCTTCCGCGTCGCCCCGATCACCGAATCGGACCGGTGAACTTCTCTCCCGGACCCTGCCCCGGAGCATCCTGGATCGTCGACGCTTCACGGAACGCCAGCTGCAGACTGCGCAGCCCGTCACGCAGGGGACGGGCATGATGATCCCCAATGACCGTGGCCGCACCGGTGACCAGCCCGGCCAGAGCGGTGATGAGCTTGCGGGCCTCGTCGAGGTCCTGGTAGTCGGCAGCCGAGGCTTCGGGAGTGTCCTCGGCCAAGCCGCATTTGACGGCTGCGGCAGACATCAGGTGAACGGCGGTGGAGGTGATGACCTCGACGGCGGGAACCTCGGCGATGTCGCGGGTGACATCGGCGACTGCGGAGTTCTCGGCAGCGCCCGAATCGGAGGGGGTGCCGGCAGGTGCGGACTCATGTGAATTCATGCTCCAAGCTTGACATATCATCGAAGCCCGAAAGGCAGGTGCCCGCCGGGATATGCGTCACGTGAAGCGGTCGACGGAAGGGCCCTGATGCCGGTACGACAGGAACAGTCGATCGAGGTGCTTCAGGCCGGAGCCGTGCACGAGGCCGCCATCTCCTGGTGGTACGCCGACAGGAAATGGTCAGTGCGAGTCGAGTCGAGTGAGTTCGATGCCATAGAGAAGGTAGCCGACGACGCCTTCGAAGCTCTGTGCCAAGTCCGCGAGCAGCTCGAACCGAAGGGTTGGCGCCTCGGCATGGCCGGCGCCCGGGCCGATGTCTGGCCGAGTGGCATGGCGCGGGATCAGGGTGGAGGACTGCAGGCGTACCGATTGACCGAGCAGGGAGCAGGGGAACTTGTTGACACCTTCACGCCCGTCGACCCTGCGACGGTGACCACGCTCGCAGAGCAGAAGGCGGAGACAGAGCGGTTGTTCGACGAAATGCGACGCAGATCTCACCGGCGCTGACCTCAATGTGCGTGAGGCCCTGAACCGTAGTACACTGGATCTCGGTGCGAAGCGGAGTCTGACTCCCACCTGGATCGTGAGAAGCGATCGGGTCCAATGATCTGCTGTCTGACAGTTGCGGGTGTGAATCCGGAGCAGAAGCGGCCGGTCGAGGTGTATTCACTTGAACCCGCAGTGGTTGTGTGTGCAGGCTCCCTTGGCATTCGTGTCAGTGGGAGCCTTTTTCATTGTCACGACACCATTTGACGAAGAAGGAGTGAACACATCAGCGAGACGCGCATCAATGACCGGATTCGGGTTCCCGAGGTCCGGTTGGTCGGACCCAACGGTGAACAGGTCGGTATCGTTGCCATTCGCAAGGCACTCGATCTTGCCCGCGAAGCAGATCTCGACCTGGTCGAGGTCGCCCCGCAGGCGAAGCCTCCCGTGGCCAAACTCATGGACTACGGGAAGTTCAAATACGAATCCGCTCAGAAGGCCAGGGAAGCCCGGAAGAATCAGGCGAACACCGCACTGAAGGAAATCCGCTTCCGTCTCAAGATCGATGAGCACGACTACGAGACGAAGAAGGGTCACGTCACCCGCTTCCTCGCAGCTGGAGACAAGGTCAAAGTCATGATCATGTTCCGCGGCCGCGAGCAGTCTCGACCTGAGATGGGCATCAAGCTGCTCAATCGCTTGGCTGAAGATGTGTCCGACCTGGGCTCTGTTGAGTCCTCACCCAGGGTCGACGGACGCAACATGGTGATGGTCATCGCCCCCCACAAATCGAAATCTGACGCCAAGGCGGAGGCCCGCAAGGCAGCGAACGAAGCCAAGGGCCGGACCGTCGAAGTGAAGTCCCGACGCGACCGGGTTGCAGCGGAGAAGAACGCACAACCCGACGCGTGAGAAGTATGTACCGATTCGTTGGAGTCTGAACGACTCCAGCTCGTGAAGTAGTTGGCGATGGACCCCGTCGTCAACGAAAGGCAAAGGAGAACGGCACGATGCCGAAGCAGAAGACGAACAGCAGCGCCAAGAAGCGCATGCGCGTGACTGGTACTGGCAAGATCATGCGTGAAGGCGTGAACAACCAGCACAAGTTCGAGCACAAGACCTCGGCTCAGAAGCGTCGCGTCGGTGCCGATCAGGTCATCACCGGCGGAGATCGCAAAGTGGCACGCAAGCTTCTGGGCAAGCTCAAGGGAAGGTGAGACCCTCTCGGGTCTCCATCCCGGGGCCAGTCATTGACATGGCTCCCCTCAGCTTGGTCCAGACACCGGCACCGCCGGTGGAACTATATTCAAAGGAGTAACACGTGGCACGTGTGAAAAGGGCGGTCAACGCTCACAAGAAGCGCCGGGTCATCCTTGACCGGGCAAGTGGCTACCGGGGACAGCGCTCGCGCCTGTACCGCAAGGCCAAAGAACAGGTCATCCACTCGCTCGTCTACAGCTACCGCGACCGTCGCGCCCGCAAGGGTGACTTCCGCCGCCTGTGGATCCAGCGCATCAACGCCGGAGCTCGCGCCAACGGCATGACGTACAACCGTTTCATCCAGGGCCTCAAGGCCGCTGGCATCGAGGTTGACCGTCGCATGCTCGCCGAGCTCGCAGTGAACGACGCTCCTACTTTCGCGCACCTCGTCAAGGTCGCCAAGGACGCTCTTCCTGCTGACGTGAACGCAGCCAAGACCGAAGCTGCCTGAAAGTCTTGAGCCCGCATCGGGCTCTGTGCCGCAGCACCGCTTCGCGTGTGCCGGCCACCACGAACGGTCCCGAGCCAGTTGAGGTTCGGGACCGTTCGCTGTGTCTGACATCGGTCAGGGACAGCCGCCGAACTCTCGATTCCGAACAGAACGTGGGCCATGAAACTTCCAGACGTCATCACCTCGCCGCAGTCGAAGCGGATCCGGGCCGCAGTCAAGCTGCTCCGCCGCAACCACCGCAAGCAGACGGGGCAGTTCCTCGTCGAAGGTCCGCAGGCGGTGCGGGAGGCCTTGGACCGGCATGGCGAACTCGGCCTCGAGGCGCGCACCGCCGTGCTCGACTGGGTTGGTGAGAACGGTGCCGTCGTCGAGCTCTTCATCACCGAGGAGGCCGCTGAACGCCACCCCGAGTTCGTGGATGCGGCCAAGGAGCACCGGATCCGCTGGAACTTCGTCACCGAGGAGGTGCTCACCGAACTGTCGACCACGGTCAACTCCCAGGGCGTCGTCGCCGTCTGCGCCCAGCTCGACGTCGAACTCACCTCGGTGATCGGCAAGGACACGCAGCTCATCGTCGTCCTGTCCCAGGTCCGCGACCCGGGCAACGCCGGTACGATCATCCGGCTGGCCGACGCCGCCGGTGCCGACGCCGTGGTGCTCACCTCCTCGAGCGTCGACGTCTACAACGACAAGACCGTCCGCTCCACCGCCGGCTCCCTGTTCCATATCCCCGTGGTCACCGGGGTCGGCCTCGCCGAGGTGACCGAACTCGCCCGTGCGCGCGGCCTGCAGGTGCTCGCCGCCGACGCCAATCCCGATGCCCACGACCTCCACCACCCGTGGGACTCCGGCCTCGACCTGAGCGCCCGGACCGCGTGGGTGTTCGGAAACGAGGCGTGGGGGATGCGCAGCTCCGAGCTCGAGCTCTGCGATGCCTCCGTGTCCGTGCCCATCTACGGCCGGGCCGAGAGCCTCAACCTCGCTACCGCCGCCAGCGTCTGCATCTACGAATCCGCCCGCAACCAGCGGATGTGAACCGCCTCAGCGGCGCTTCTCCTAGTGCGTCGTCCGCGTGATGGGCCGCGGGCATACGGCCGGTCGGCGGTCTCGCTCTTTCGGGCTCAGACGGGCGACGATGATCATCCCGACGGCGAGCACCGCAAGCGCCAGGCAGCCGAGGAACGCGAAGAACGGGAATCCGGACGGAAAGACGGAGGAGCCTCCGGAATTCGATGCCGAATACCATTGCGCGTACTGGGCGAGGAACGTGCACGGCGTGAGGAAGCATGCCGCGATGAGAAGACCCATCGCCCACGATGAGGCACGGCCCGTGCGTCCGTCGAGCAGCTTGGTCACCACCGCCTTCGCGATGGCAGCCCCCACGAGCCCGACGAACACGAGGATGCTGGCCACGGCTGCCGCGATGGCGAGGATGAACAGCACCGAGGTGCCCGCGAAGTGCTCCTGAACGGCAAACCCTCCGCTGGCGAGGTTCGCCTCGCACGCATAACCCGACGGTGCTCGGCTGACTATCGTGATCTCATGGCTTCGAGCGTCTGAGAGCAGGTCGCTGCACGCCTCAGCAGGTCCGCGGCTGCGGGCGTGGATCGTGACAGCGAAGGACCAGACCGACTGCAGGGCGCCGAGGAGAAATGCGGTGGCGAGGCCGAGCCCGGACAGCAGGGAAGCGGCCTGAAGGAGTGTGAGGTGACGCAGCGTCCGTGGTCTCAACCAGCCGATCTTGCGTTCTCCGCCCATGTCCGAAACCCTAGCGCAGGCCAGTTGGCCTTCCGTCGCCACGCCCTGCTCCGTGCGTGCACTGCTCGCGGATCAATGGAAGCAGGAGGAGTCGTCCTGGATCCACTCTCCCCGGTACATGACCTGCCCGACGCTCCATTGCTCGTCGAGGACGACCAGATCGGCGAAGGCTCCCGGGAGGAGCTTGCCGACCTCGTCGAGTCCGACCATGCGGGCCGGACTTGAGGTCGCCGCTGTCAGTGCGTGCTCAGCGGTTATCCCAGCCTCAACGATGCTGTAGCGGACTGCTTCAGCCAAGGTCAGGGTCGAGCCGGCGATGGCGCCCTCGCCCCCATCGGGTGTCACGAGGCGAGCGACTCCCTGCCGCACTCGAACATCCAGGCCGCCCAGCGTATAGTCTCCGTCCGTCGCCGCTGCTGCCGCCATGGCATCCGAGACCAGGACGATCCGCTGTGGTCCTCCGTTCTGCGCGGCAGACTCCCAGGCGAAGCGGATCATGTCTGGGTGGACGTGGACCCCATCGCAGATCAGCTCCAGGAACACCCCAGGCGTCTGGAGCAAGGGCAGCACCGCTCCCGGTTCCCGGTGGTGAAGTCCCTTCATGGCGTTGAAGAGGTGGGTTCCGCACACCGCACCGGCGGCCAGGGCTTCGCGTGTTGTGCTGCAGCTGGCACCGGTGTGTCCGATCCCGACGCTGATTCCTGACGTGGAGAGCCGTTCGACCGCTTCGATGCCACCGGGCAGCTCTGGTGCCACAGTGACGTAGTTGACCAGCTCAGAGGCGGGGTGGTCCAGCAGCGCCGTCACCGCCGCCGGCGATGGCGTGCTCAGCACCGTTTCATCATGGGCTCCTCGATGGGCGGTATCGAGCCATGGACCTTCCCAGTGGATGGCTGCGAGCTCACCGGATTCCACGAGCGGACGAAGCGCCTCCGTCTGCGCCAACAGGGTATCCAGCGACGCACTCACCAGGGACGCCAGCATGGTGGTGGTGCCGCTGCGACGGTGCGCGGTCAGAACGGTCTGCGCCTCTTCTTCTGAGGCGAAGGTGGCGCCGCCGCCTCCGTGGGCGTGCGCGTCGACGAAGCCAGGGGACAGGACTCCCTGACTGATGTGGAGGTCGGGGCTGCGTGGCGGCGCGCCATGACCCACTTCAAGGATCCGTTCGCCGCTGATGCGGACCCAGTAGGGAGCCAGACGTCCTTCGGGCGTCAGTGCTGAAGTCGCTGAAATGATCTGATTCACCGGCGTGCTCTCATCCATTTGGAGGATATCTGGTTCAAAGTTAGTCCACTGGTCTTGATTTTGGAAGTGGCCTGTGTCTCAATGGACTCGTGACCAAATACCACGCAGTGCGCGATCGGCTGCTCGATCGCCTCGACACCATGTCTGCCGGAGACCAGTTCCCGCCCGAGAGGGACCTGGCCCGGGAGCTCGGGGTCTCGCGAATGACGTTGCGTCGCGCCATCGACGAACTCGTCGCTCGCGGTGCGGTGCGCAGGCGCCATGGCTCGGGAGTGTTCGCTCTCGGCCCCAAGCTGGACCAAGCGCTGATCGCCAGTTCCTTCACTGAGGACATGCGTGCCAGGGGATTGACACCGGGTGCCCGGATTCTCGATTTCGAACGCTCGCCCGCCGGTGCGCGCATTCGGCGGCAGCTTCAACTGGCGGAAGGTGAGGAGATCTTCACCGTCAGCCGCCTGCGTCTTGCCGACGAGGAGCCCATCGCCCTGGAGGAATTGAACCTGCCGTGCACGCTGCTGCCGGACCTGCGAGCCGAGGATCTCGAGAACAGGTCCTTCTACGAGCTTCTCCTGCAGCATGACATCCAGGTGGCGAACAGCGTCCAGACCATCGAACCCACCGTCCTCGATGCCCAGGAAGCCTCAAGCCTTGGCGTGCCCCTGCACGCTCCGGCATTGCTCTTCGAACGCACGTCCCGCAGTGCGGAGGGTGCTCCCATCGAATTCGTTCGCTCGGTCTACCGCGGCGACCGGTACAAGATCCGTACGGAGCTCACAGCTCCATCGACGCAGGACCAGAGACAGGACAAGAGTCGGACATGATCATCGCGGGATTGATGGCAGGAACCTCAGCCGACGCGCTCGACGTCGCGCTCGTCGAATTCCACTACGAGAACTCCGAAGGACAGGTCGGGGACCTTTCCATGCGGCTGCTGGCCTCACGCGAGCTGCCCTTCGAGCCCACCCTCCGACAGGACATTCTGCGGCTGCTGGAACCGCGCGACATCGCGCTGGAGTTGGTCAGCAGCGTGGACGCTCGCCTCGGCCAGGCGTGCGCTGAAGCTGTCGCAGCCCTCTGCCGGGAAACCGGCCTCAGCTGTGATCTGGTGGTCTCGCACGGACAGACGGTGCGCCACGACGTCGACAGGGGGAGGGTCACCTCGACTCTCCAACTGGGACAGCCCGCGTGGATCGCAGAGCGCACAGGAGCACCCGTCCTCTCCGACGTCAGAGCCCGTGATGTCGCCGCGGGCGGGCAGGGTGCACCCTTGGTGAGCATCCTTGACCATCTGCTCCTGGCCGGCAGTGAGACACCGACAGCGGTGCTGAACCTGGGCGGCATCGCCAACATCACGGTGGTTGCACCCGGGCGTGAGACCATCGCTTTCGACACCGGACCGGCCAATGCGCTCATCGACCTCATGGCTCGGCGGATCACCGGCGAGTCCCACGGCTTCGACCGAGATGGTGCCCTGGCCGGCAAGGGGAGGGCCGACCAGGCGCTCCTCGAGGATCTGCTCACCGACCCCTACTACCGTCTCCCGGCGCCGAAGTCCACCGGCAAGGAACACTTCCATTCCGCCTACCTCGACCGGTACCTGCAGGCCCACGCCGAGCTGGACGACCTCGATGTGATCGCCACTCTGACCACACTGACTGCTCGCACTGTCGCCGAAGCGTGCCAGGCACACGGCGTGGATGAAGTCATTGCCTCGGGCGGGGGAACCCGCAACACGACACTGATGACCCAGCTGCGGGACCACCTCGGTCCCGCAGTGAAGGTGCGCACCACCGACGAGGCCTTCAACCTCCCCGAAGGCGCCAAAGAAGCCTGCCTCATGGCACTGCTCGGTTGGTTGAGCTGGCACGGGCTTCCATCCACTCTGCCCAGCGTCACCGGCGCTGGCCGCGCGACTGTGGCCGGACGGTTCACCCCGGGACGAGATCCGCTTCACCTACCCACCTCACCGCACCCGATGCCGACACGACTCCGCGTGCTCGGATGACTTCGAAAGGGATCTGACATGCAGACCATCGACCTTCTAGTGATCGCGGCCTATCTGGCCGCCACTGCCTGGTTGGGCCTCAGGCTCAGCGGACGTCAGTCGGGCCTCAAGGACTACTTCGTCGGAGGCCGGAACCTTCCATGGTGGGCGGTCTGTCTCTCGGTCGTCGCCACCGAGACCAGCGCGCTGACCGTCATCGGGATCCCCGTGATGAGCTACCTCGGTGACATCAATTATCTGCAGCTGGGACTGGGCTACATCCTGGGGCGCATCGTCGTCGCCTTCTTCATGCTCCCGCGCTACTACGACGGCGAGATGATCACTGCCTACGCGTACTTGGGCAAGCGGTTCGGCCAATCGACCCAGACCACTGCCGGCATCACCTTCATGTTCACCCGACTCCTCGCCGATGGCATTCGCCTGCTGGCCGCCGCGATTCCGGTCAAGATCATCCTCGATGGGATGGGCATCCACACCAACTACTTCACCATCATCCTGGTGCTTGCCGTGGTCACGATCCTCTACACCTTCATCGGCGGGATCAAGGCCGTGGTGTGGGTCGATGTCGCTCAGATGTTCCTCTATGTGGCGGGCGGTCTGCTGGCGATCATCGTCATCACCGCCGCCACCGGGGGAGGATGGTTCAGCGAGGCCGCCGAGGCGGGCAAGTTCACGATGTTCGTCTTCGAGGGCAACCCGATCTCCAACAGCTCATCCTTCATCGCCTCGCTCCTGGGCGGCGCGGTCTTCGCCATGGCCTCTCATGGTTCCGACCAGCTGGTGGTGCAGCGCCTGCTGGCCTGCCGCACCAAGGCGGAGGCGCAGAAGGCCATCATCGTCTCCGGTGTCGTGGTCTTCGTCCAGTTCGCCATCTTCCTGCTCGTCGGCCTGGCCCTGTGGGGCTACTACGACCATGCCTCCCCGAGTGCACTGGGACTGACCCGCGACGACGAGATCTTCCCACGCTTCATCATCGAGGGACTCCCGCAGGGCGTTTCCGGGCTCCTGCTGGCGGGCATCATCGCCGCGGCGATGTCGACGCTGTCCTCGTCCCTCTCGGCGCTGTCGTCCTCGACTGTCACCGATGTCTACGCCCGGTTGAAGAAGACTCCGCTGACCGACGAGCAGGGCCTGCGGGTCGGACGATGGGCGACGATCGCCTGGGGTCTGGCGTTCATCGCGCCGGCCACGATCTTCCAGTCAGATGAAGGCAACATCGTCATTCTGGCTCTGGGCGTCGCCGGCATCACCTACGGCGGCCTGTTGGGCGCATTCATCTTCGGCATCGTCAACAAGCGGGCACAGGCACCAGACGCCAATATCGCCTTCGCATTCGCCATCGCGGTCAACGCCTTCTTCTTCGTGATGGAGAAGTACGTGACCGGCGAGGTGTGGGTCGCCTGGCAGTGGTATCCGCTCCTGGGCATCCTGGTCACCTTCGCGGTCGGCGGGCTGCTGTCCCTGCGGAACCCGGTTCGGAGCGAAACCGTGGAAGCGCGGATCGAGAGCGAGAGGACCCGCTGACCGATGGATCCCCAGACTCAGAACCCGTCCCAGAAACGCCCCTTGCCGCCCACGGAACAGCGCAACCCCCGCAGCAATCATCTCGATGACCTCGACACACTGGGTGTGCTCCAGCTGCTCAACACCGAAAGTGAAGTTGCCGTCCAGGCGGTGTCCCAGATCCTGCCCGAGCTTGCCCAGGTGGTCGACCGTGCCGCTGAGAGCATGCGCCGAGGCGGAACGGTCCACTACTACGGGGCGGGCACCTCCGGTCGACTGGGCGTGTTGGATGCCAGTGAACTCAGACCTACGTTCAACCTCGAACCCGGCAGGGTGGTGGGCCATATCGCCGGAGGGGCCAAAGCCCTGGTGGAAGCGGTGGAGGACGCTGAGGACTCTGTCCACGAAGGCCGCCGGGCAGCAGAGTCTCTGGGGCCACATGACGTTGCGATCGGTCTGGCCGCCAGCGGCTCGACACCCTACGTGGGCGGTGCTCTGGAGGCAGCCAGAGCTGCCGGTGCCTACACGGTGCTGGTCTCCAACAACCCGGAGGCACCGCTGACCCGTTTTGTCGACACCCACTTGGCACTCGAGACCGGCCCGGAGGTGGTCACCGGCTCCACTCGGCTCAAAGCAGGCACTGCACAGAAGCTTGTGCTCAACGGCTTCTCCACGGCTGTGATGATCGCCCTCGGCCGGACCTGGCAGAACCTGATGGTCTCGGTGGTGGCCACCAACGCGAAGCTCCGAGACCGCACCGTGAGGATCCTGTGCGAGGCGGTCGGCCTGGATGAGTCGACTGCCAGGGAGCTCCTTCAGCGCACGGGCGGGGACCTGAAGGCAGCGATCGTCACTGCCCTGGCTGACGTCGACCCTTCCCGGGCCGCCGCTCTGCTCGAGGAACACGCGGGATCGGTGCGTGACGCGATCGCGGCGGCGTCCCGTCCTGCGCAGGGCAATCCGTGACTCCACGTGTGGACCATCCGCACTCTGCCGCGGAGACCGGCAGCGTCCTGGGCATCGACATCGGCGGTTCAGGAAGCCGAGTGGCACTGGCGGAGTTGACAGTCGACAGTCTCGGTGCCTCCGACGGCGCCGACGCCGCGTCTGCGAACCCCCGGCAGCTGCTGACCGGGCCGCGAGTGCAGGTCGGTGCCTCGGGAAGTTCCGTGCCGCAGCTCGTGCAGACGCTGATCGACCTCGCCGGCAGCGCATGGCCCCAGCGCATGCGGTCGGTGTGCAGCATCGGCATCGGCGCCACCGGGATCGCCTCACTGGTGGACGATCCCTCGGACCTTGCTGCGCGGCTCAGCACTCAGTGCGGAATCCCCGTGGCGGTGGCGGTGGACGCGGTCACCGCCCACCTGGGAGCGTTGCGGGGCGAGGGCGGTGCTGCGGCGGTGTTGGGCACCGGAGCTGTGGCGATCGGTCACCCGGGTCCTGATTCTGCCGGCGTCTTTTCCCCGCGCTGGCGTCGCGTGGACGGTTGGGGCCACCTGCTGGGCGACCGCGGGGGCGGAGCCTGGTTGGGACGCAACGGACTGGAGCTCGCGTTGCGTGACTATGACGGCAGCCATCCGGCGCGCAGCGGCCCGACGGGGGCCGGGCTGCTGCGGGCAGCCGAAGAGCGATTCGGTTCACCCGCCACGTGGCCCGGACAGTTGTACACCCGCGAGGACCGCGCCGGGTTGCTGGCTGAGTTCGCGCGTGACGTGGTCGAACTGGCCCACGCCGGCGATGCGGCAGCGGCTGAGTTGGTAACTTGGGCCGGTCGCGAGGCTGCGCAGAGCGCGTTGGCGGCCCTGGAGGACGACTGCCCTCCTCAGGTGGTGCTGACCGGAGGCCTTGCCCGCGCGGGCGGCCTGCTGCTGGAAGGGTTCTCGGCCCGCGTCGCTGATCATCGCCGCGCCATTGCGATTCGGAAGCCGGCAGGTGATCCGCTCGATGGTGCCCTGATCCTGGCCCGGTTGGGTGCGGCGGGTCGCCTCATCCCGCAGGAGGGAGTCCTCTGGATCTGATCCGAAGGGAATCGGCCTCAGCCCCCGATGGGTGACGGCGAAGTCTGCGAAGCACGAGAAAGGAATGGGTAAGCACATGGAGGTTGTGATCGCCCCGAAAGGGGATTTGGCTGTGCTGGCGGCCGACGTGATCGAAGCTCAGTTGCGGCGGCGTCCGGGCACGGTTCTCGGACTGGCCACAGGCTCGAGCCCATTGGGAGTGTATCGAGAGCTGATCCGCCGCCATCGCGAGGAAGGACTCTCCTTCAGCAGGGCCAGGGGATTCCTGCTCGATGAGTACGTGGGTCTCCCGGACGACCATCCTCAGCGATACCGCAACGTCATCGCCGAGGAATTCACCGCCCAGGTGGACTGGCCCGACTCGCAGGTGACGGGACCTGACGGACTGGCCACGGACCTCCCCGCAGCATGCGCGTCCTATGAGCGGGCCATCGAAGCCGCCGGTGGCGTCGACATCCAACTTCTCGGCATAGGCTCCGATGGTCACATCGCCTTCAATGAGCCAGGTTCTTCGCTCGTTTCGCGCACCCGCATCAAGTCACTGACGCGTCAGACCCGAGAAGACAACGCTCGATTCTTCGACGATGACATCGACCAGGTTCCGGTCCACTGCCTGACGCAGGGGCTGGGAACGATCGGTGAAGCCCGGCATCTGATCCTGTTGGCGTCCGGTGCAGAGAAGGCCGAGGCCGTCCACCAATTGGTGGAGGGTCCTGTCTCGGCACGATGGCCGGCGACAGTCATGCAGCTCCACCCGCATGTCACCGTGCTGGTCGACGAGGCCGCCGCCGCGCGCTTGGAACTGAGGGACTATTACCGCGAGATCTATGAATCCAAACCCGACTGGCAGGGCCTGTGAGCCAGCCTGCGGCTCGACGTCGCCTCGCCCATCACCGAGGCCAGTGATCTGCACGACGACCGGGTGCCCGCGATCGTCATCAACTGGATCCCAGCATCGACAATCGTGGAATCCACCGCCATGGGTCCGCGCCAATCACCGTGCGGCAGCACCGGTCAGGAATGCGCCGAGCATTCCCAGGTTGACCAGGCCATGGATGACCGCACACGTGACCATTCCGGCGCCGAAGCGTGCCCGCGCGACGGCAATGGGCAGAGCGAAGAGGAAGACGGTCAGAACCGCGTACGGCTGCCACAAGTGGTAGATCGCGAACAACCCAGCACTCGCAGCAGCGGCCCTCCAGGGCCCGGCGGGAACTCGGGGCAGGAGCGCACCCCGGAAATACAGCTCTTCGGCGATCGGCCCCAGAAGGACCGGGCCGAGGATCCAGAGCGTAAGGGTGATGACTGACTCCGTGGAATCCAATCCGACGAGCGAGGCCGGTCCGGCGCTCCACCACTCCGGGAGCCACGAGAACAGGTGCATGCGGATGAAGGCCTCGCTCCATGACGCGAGACCGGGCAGAAGGAGAGCGGCGACGAGGGTCGCGGCGAAGATCGCGAACCGTCGGCTCCGCCCCTGCAGCCGTGTCGTCCCGGTCGACCGTGGCCTGCGGATGAGAAGCCAGGCCCGGAGTGCGAGGAGCAGCGGAACCTGAACCACGATCACCCCGCCGAGCAGTGCCCAGATCCGTGGCAGGCCAGACGCGTCGAGCAGCTCGCCTGCTCCGACCGCGACGCAGGTGAGGGCGAGGCCCGGAAGCAGATGCCACGCGACGACACTGGGCCAGCTCATCCGAGGTGGGACCGCAGAAGGGTGATGAGGGGTGACGGTTGGGGTGCTCATCGGGGAATCGTCCCCGGAAACCTACTTCACGCAACAGCCTGTATCTGAAGTAGGTCGGGGCTGATAATGAAGCATGTCGAACCCCGACCCCACTGACGAAGACGTCCAGGTCCTCGATGACTCCTCTGCCGCCGGGCTTCTGCTCGATCCGGAGTACCGTCGTCATCTCGTGCCCTTCCTCGGCCAGGAGCGCAGCATCGGGCAGGCGGCAGCCCTGCTCGGCGAACGCGTCGAACGCACTGCACATCGCGTGCACCGGCTCGTCTCATGCGGCGTCCTGACAAAGGTCCGGGAAGAGCGGCGCAAAGGTCGACCGGTGACGATCTACCGGGCAGCCGCCGAGATCCGCGCACCGCTGGCGCACCTGCCGATGAGCGATATCACCCGGTTGTTCGACGCCCTCGACACAAGCGGCCGGGAATCCTTCCTCGCTGCACTGTCACAGCTGGCGATCCGCTATGGGGTGCTCGATTGGGCGATCCGGTTGCATCGCGGCGAAGACGGCAGCCAGCGGTTCGACGTGACCTCGTCCATCACCGAGGCTCGCGATCTGCGCGACGACCGGGCACCCGCGATCGTATTCAACTGGATCCCAGCCGGGCTCGACGACGCGGCGGCCAAGAAGCTGCAGCGCGCCATGCTGACGCTCGTCGCCGACCTCCCGATCTCGCAATCCGCACCCACGCATCTCGCCGGTTTCTTCCTCACCCCTCTCGACGCAGGGAACAGGTCTTGACTAACCGTTAGAACATGCTAACGTAAGCAATTACTAACGAAAGGAAGACGATCATGGGACAGCCAGTGGCGATGTTCGAGATCATCAGCGATGACCACGAACGTCTCGGCAGCTTCTACTCCGACCTCTTCGGATGGTCGATCAGCTCCGATCCTGCCTGGGGACCGTATGGACTGATCGATACCCAGTCGTACGAGGACGCGCTCGGCGGCGGCATCGGCCCCGCCGAGAGCCCGGGTGACAAGGGGGTGAAGATCTACGTCAAAGTCGACGATCTCGGCGCGGCACTCGAGCGTGCCGAGCAGCTGGGCGGCACCCGGCTCGTGGAACCGACGCCACTGCCGGAGGGATTCGGAACGTTCGCCATGGTGGCCGACCCCGATGGCAATGCGGTGGGTTTGTGGGCATGAGTGCAGCACCCGCGCTGTCCGAGGAGGATCTCGACCTCTGCTTCCACGCCTTGTCCCAGCCGCGGCGTCGCAGCATTCTGCGCCTCGTCGGCGACAGGGAGGTGGCGGCAGGCGAGATCGCCGCAGAGTTCGACGTGACCCGAACTGCGGTGAGCCAGCATCTGACCGTCTTGAAGGAAGCTGGGCTTCTGAGCGAGCGCCGCGACGGCACCCGCCGTCTGTACCGGGCGCGCCGAGAGACGCTGTCACAGCTGCACGCGGCATTGGATGCGGTGTGGGGCAGCGCTCTCGACCGGGGCCGGATTCTGGCCGAGGAGACGCGATGAACGCCGAAGAGGGGCGATGAACGCGGAGGAGTCGCAATGAACGCGGAGGTTCTGTCGTTCGAGCGCCCGCCCATTCGGCAGTCGACGACCGTCGCGGCCGATCGGGTGCACACGTTCGAGACCTTCACCGGGCGACTCGCGGAGTGGTGGCCGCTCGACCCCTTCTCTTTCGGCGGTTCCGCCCGAATCAAAAGTGTCACCCTGGACCCGCGAGTCGGCGGGGAAGTCGTCGAGCTGTGGCACGACGGGTCCGCACGCTCGTGGGGAACTCTCCTGGCGTGGGACCCGCCCGCCGGCTTTTCGATGACGTGGACCATCACGGGCACGCCGACCGAGGTCGAGATGCGGTTCCTCGCGCTCGAGGAACGACTCACCCGCGTTGACCTGGAGCACCGGGGCTGGGAACGGCTGACGACAGAGCAGCTTGACGCCACATGTGCACTTCCCGGCGGCTACACCGGGGGTGCGTTCAACCGAGGCTGGTCCACCATCCTCACTGCCTTCAAGGAGCACCTGAAATGACCTGGTATCTTCTCCGCCTGATTCCCAAGCGGGCTGACTTCGCGTACACGATGACCGATGAAGAGCAGGCGACGATGGAACGGCACTTCGCCTACTGGGGCGAGCACCTCGATCAGGGCACGGCTCTGATCTTCAGTCCCGTCGCCGACCCTGCCGGGGTGTGGGGCCTGTGCATCGCCCAGGCCGAAGGCCACGACGCGGCCCATGCCCTCACCGTCGACGACCCTGCGGTGGTCGAGGGGGTCGGGCACTACGAGATCCTCGAGCTGCTCTCACCCGAGGTCCGCTGACAATTGCGGCGCAGGTCCGCGAGGGTGGAGCTGAGCGGCGGCGATCCTTCGCCTCACCGATCCCGGAGCTCGTCGATGAGCACCCTCCGGTTCTCGGAGTAGTCGATGGGCACGACTATCAACTGCACACCACCGGCCGCGAACGCCGACTCCAAGGTGCCACCCAGCTCGGAGACGTCGTCGACTCGTCGTCCGGTGGCGCCGTAGGCGTGGGCATAGGTGACGAAGTCGGGGTTTCCGAAGGTCAGCCCGTAGTCGGCGAGTCCGTCCACGTCCTGCTTCCAGCGGATCATCCCGTAGGCATGGTCCTCGACGATGAGGACGAC
>JAPSIC010000047.1 GCA_031179165.1 Brevibacterium sp. | reverse complement strand
CCCTTCAAATCCCGCTTCGCCGCCATCGCCCAGAGATACGGAGCCGAGGCGCCGGCGGCGCCGGTGCAGTCGTACGGGAGCGAATACGGCTCGCCGGGCACCACCTCCGTCGCCACCACCGATCGAAGCCAGGCCCCACCGACGGGCAGCGACGAGGACGAATACGATCCGGAGACGGATCTGGACGTGTCCGATGCGCCGCAGATCGGCGTCGCCGTCATCGCCCGGGTGCTCGGCGGCGAAATCATCGATGAAAGAGAAGTATGAGCGCGGTTTATGAAGGTGCCCTGCAGGACCTGGTCGAGGAGTTCGGCAAGCTTCCGGGGATCGGGCCGAAATCGGCCCAGCGGCTTGCGTTCCATATCCTCCAGTCCGACGCGAACGAGGTGAATGCCCTCGCTCAGGCGCTGACCAACGTCAAGAAGCGTGTGCGCTTCTGCGACATCTGCGGGAATGTGTCCGAGGAATCCGAATGCACGGTATGTCAGGACCCCCGCCGTGACCGGTCGATGATCTGCGTGGTCGAGGAGCCCAAGGACGTCGTCGCGATCGAGCGCACTCGCGAATATCGAGGTCTCTACCATGTCCTCGGGGGAGCGATCGACCCGATGGCCGGTGTCGGACCCGACAACCTGCGGATCAAGGAGCTGCTGCCCCGACTCCAGGACAGCGAGGTCACAGAATGCGTGATCGCCACCGACCCCAATCTCGAGGGCGAAGCGACCGCCACCTATCTCGTGCGCCTGCTCAATTCCCTCGGTGTGACCGTCACGCGTCTGGCCTCTGGCCTGCCCGTCGGCGGGGACTTGGAATACGCCGACGAGGTCACGCTCGGCCGGGCCTTCTCGGGCCGCCGCGAAATGGACTGACCCCGCCGTCCTCCGACCCCGACGGGCTCGTCCGGCGGGAGGAACGTCGCCGAGGTGTCTGAATGACGGGCGATTGGAGTCCGAGTGGTGTGCACCTCCTACAATGGTGGGGGTGCCCGGACGCGGCAGCAGCCGAAACGGGTGCAGCGGCGGCCCGGCACGGAACGCATAAGCGAAAAGGAAGAGACTTCAGTGAGCATAGTCGTCCAGAAGTTCGGCGGGTCCTCGGTAGCCGATGCAGAATCGGTCAAGCGGGTGGCCAAGCGAATCGTCGAGTACCGCCAATCCGGGCACGAAGTCGTCGTCGTCGTGTCGGCGATGGGCGACAGCACCGACGATCTCATCGACCTGGCCCAGCAGGTCTCTCCGATGCCGCCGGCCCGTGAACTCGACATGCTGCTGACCGCAGGAGAGCGCATCTCCATGGCCGTCCTCGCAATGGCGATCGCGAACCTCGGCTTCGAGGCGCAGTCATTCACCGGCTCCCAGGCCGGCGTGATCACCGACGAGCAGTTCGGCAAGGCCCGCATCATCGACGTCACTCCCGGACGCATCCGGTCCGCCCTCGACGACGGCAACATCGCCATCGTCGCCGGGTTCCAGGGAGTCAGCCAGACCGCGAAGAACATCACCACCCTCGGTCGCGGCGGTTCCGACACCACGGCCGTGGCTCTGGCCGCGGCTCTCAACGCCGATGTCTGCGAGATCTACACCGACGTGGACGGGGTCTTCACCGCCGATCCCCGCATCGTCTCCAGCGCGCGCAAGATCGATGAGATCGGCTACGAGGAGATGATGGAGATGGCCGCCTCGGGGGCGAAGGTCCTCATGCTCCGCTGCGTTGAATACGCGCGGCGGTACAACGTGCCGGTGCACGTCCGGTCCTCCTTCTCACGCAAACAAGGCACCTGGGTGACCGACTCACCCATTCCCGAAGCCTTCCGGCCGGCACAGAGCCCGAAGGCCTTCGCGGCGGAATCAGAAACGGAGTCCACAATGGAACAGGCAATCATTTCCGGCGTCGCGCATGACCGCTCGGAGGCCAAGGTCACGATCGTCGGCGTCCCCGACGTGCCCGGCAAGGCAGCCGAGATCTTCAAGACCGTGGCCGCGCAGGAGATCGACATCGACATGATCGTCCAGAACATCTCCACCCGCGAACCGGGCAAGACCGACATCTCCTTCACCCTGCCGATGACCGATGGGGCGAAGGCTCTCGAGGCCCTTGACGCGGCGAAGGCCTCGATCGGGTTCGATCAGGTCCGCTATGACGACCAGATCGGCAAGCTCTCGGTCGTCGGCGCCGGAATGCGCTCCCACCCGGGCGTGACCGCCACCCTGTTCGAGGCCCTGAGCAACGCCCAGGTCAACATCGACATGATCTCCACCTCGGAGATCCGCATCAGCGTCGTCACCCGCGTCGATCTGCTCGACGACGCCGTCCGTGCCGCACACGCGGCGTACGGGCTCGACAGTGATCAAGACGAAGCCGTAGTTTATGGAGGAACCGGACGATGAGCGTCAATATCGGAGTAGTCGGAGCCACCGGCCAGGTGGGCGGCGTCATGCTCGACCTGCTGGCCGCTGACCCCGGGTTCGAGATCAACACCCTGCGCCTGTTCGCCTCGGCGCGCTCGGCGGGCAAGGTCATCGAGTTCAAGGGCCAGGAGATCGTCGTCGAGGACGCCGCCGAGGCGGATCCCACCGGACTCGACATCGCCCTGTTCTCCGCCGGTGGGTCCACCTCGCGGGCGCAGGCGGAACGGTTCGCCGCCGCCGGCGTCATCGTCGTCGACAACTCGTCGGCCTGGCGATCGGACCCCGAGGTCCCGCTGGTCGTCAGCGAGGTCAACCCCGACGCGCTCGATTCGCTGCCCAAGGGCATCATCGCCAACCCGAACTGCACGACGATGGCGGCGATGCCGGTTCTCAAGGCACTCCACGACGAAGCGGGTCTGGCACGCCTGGTCGTCAGCACCTACCAGGCGGTGTCCGGTTCCGGGCTCGGCGGTGTCGAGGAGCTTGCCGGGCAGCTCGAGGCCGGCGTCCCGGACGCCCGGAAGCTGACCCGCGACGGCAGCGCCGTCGACCTGCCGGCCCCGGAGAAGTACGTCGAGCCGATCGCATTCAACGTGCTCCCGATGGCCGGAAGCATCGTCGACGACGGGGAGCTCGAGACGGATGAAGAGAAGAAGCTGCGCAACGAGAGTCGGAAGATCCTCGGACTGCCCGACCTCCTGGTCGCCGGAACCTGTGTGCGCGTGCCCGTCTTCACGGGCCACTCCCTGAGCATCCACGCGGAGTTCGATTCGGCAATCACGCCGCAGAGAGCCGTCGAGGTGCTCTCCGAGGCCCCCGGTGTCGTGCTCGACGAGGTGCCCACGCCGTTGAAGGCTGCCGGCCAGGACCCCAGCTACGTGGGACGGATCCGGGCCGACCAGTCCGCGCCGGAAGGGAAGGGGCTCGTCCTCTTCGTCTCGAACGACAACCTGCGCAAGGGCGCCGCCCTCAACACGGTGCAGATCGCGGCGCTGCTCGCCGCGAAGCTCGGCTCGAAGGCCGCCTGAGCAGGAGTCGTCCGGACCAGGCCCCCGCCCCGCTCGACCGGGGCGGAGGCTGTCGCGGTCGAAAACATAAACAAGTTGCTATATATAAATATTTATATTAGTGGTGGGCCGTCAGGCTGAGTAAGGTGATCGATGCTGAAGCACTCTTCCGATCACCTTCCCGCCTGAAAGGCCCACCATGTTCACTTCCCGCCGCATCGGTCTCACCAGCGCGGCCATCGCCGCCGTTTCCACCTTCGCGCTGAGCGGGTGCGGGGAACAGGCATCGGGGGCGACCGAGCTCTCCGTCGTCACCTCGACGAATGTCTATGCCGACATCGTGGCCCAGGTGGCGGGAGACTTCGCCGAAGTGTCCCCGATCATCGAGGATCCGAACCAGGATCCGCATTCCTATGAGGCGACGACCCAGGATCGCCTCAAGCTGTCGAAGGCCGATCTGGTGATTCAGAACGGCGGCGGATATGACTCGTTCATGACGACCATGCTCGAGGCGTCCGATGCCAAGGCCGAGGTCCTCGATGTGGTGTCGATCTCCGGTCTGCCGGGCGCGGAGGGACTGGCGAACGAACCCCATTCGCACGGCGAAGAGGCTGCCGAAGGCCATGCCCAGGGGGCCGAGGGCCACGAAGCCGAGGGACACGCCCACGAGCACGAGGCCGAAGGCCACGAGACCGAAGGCCACGAGCACGAGGCCGAAGGCCAGGAGACCGAGGGCCACGCCCACGAACACGAAGGCCATGACCACGGCTCGTTCAACGAGCATCTCTGGTACTCGGTGCCCACGATGACCAAGCTCGTCGACGAGGCCGCGATCCACCTCGGCGAGACCGAACCTGAGCACAAGGACGACTTCACGGCGAATGCCGCCGAATACAAGAAGACCTTGGGCGAGCTGCAGTCGGCGATCGATGCCGCGAAGAAGGCCCATGGCGGTGAGAAGGTGGCGGCGACCGAGCCCGTGCCGCTGTGGCTGTTCGAGGACATGGGCCTGGAGAACGTCATCTCCACCGAGTTCCTCTCCGCCGTCGAGGAGGGCAACGACGTGCCGCCCCTCGTGCTGAAGAAGGCCGAGGAGGAGGTCTCATCCGAGGACGTCGTGCTGCTCGGATACAATACGCAAGCGGCGGGACCACAGGCCGAGGCACTCAAGGCGGCAGCGGAGAAGGCGGAGGTCCCCGTCGTCGACCTCGCCGAGACCATGCCCGCCGACGCGGACTACGCGAACTGGATGGGCGCCTACATCACCGACATAGCGGACGCACTCGAAGGGCACGAACACTGAGAATGGCAGAGGACAGACACACGCCGGTGCTCAGCCTGCGCGACGCCCAACTGAGGTTCGGGGAGCGGGTGCTCTGGCATGGGCTCGACCTCGATGTCGAGCCCGGCGAGTTCCTCGCCGTCCTGGGCCCCAACGGCACCGGCAAGACCTCCCTGCTCAAAGTGCTCCTCGGCCAGCACACGCTCTACCGCGGCACCGCCGAGGTCAACGGTCGAAGCGTCCACACCGGCAACCCGGCGATCGGATACATCCCGCAGCAGCGCGGAATCGACCAGCACACGCCGATGCGAGGACGCGACCTCGTCCGGATGGGCATCGACGGCCACCGCTGGGGAACCGGCTGGCCGTCGCGGGGCCGCAAGCAGAAGGTCGATGAGCTCCTCGACGCCGTGGGAGCCGGCAGCTACGCCGATGCTCCCGCCGGCACGCTCTCGGGCGGCGAGCTTCAGCGACTGCGAGTCGCCCAAGCCCTGGCGAACGATCCCTCCGTCCTCCTGTGCGATGAACCGCTGCTCTCCCTCGACATCCACCATCAGAAGATCGTCGCCGCTCTCCTGCACGAGCAGCGGGTCACCCGCAACACCGCGGTCGTCTTCGTCACCCACGAGATCAACCCGATCCTGCCCTACGTCGACCGCGTCCTCTACATCGTCGGCGGGCATTTCCTCGTTGGCACCCCCGCCGAGGTGATGACCACGGAATCGCTGAGCCGCCTCTACGGATCGCCGGTCGAAGTCGTGCGGGTGGGCGGACGCCTCGTCGTCGTCGGCGGAGAGGCCGAATGCGTCGACCACCATGTCCACGAGGACGAGTTGGTCCCGGACCGGGGGGCGATCTGATGCCGGCGCAGGAGATCTGGGGCAGCCTGTTCACCTTCGAGGACTACGGCGAGCTCGTCGCGCTGCTGTCGAACTCGCTCATCGCGGCCGGGCTGCTCGGCGTCGTCGGCGGACTCATCAGCGTCTTCGTCATGGCCCGCGACATCCCGTTCGCCGTGCACGGCGTCTCCGAGCTGTCGTTCGCCGGAGCCGCCTTCGCCCTGCTCGTCGGCTTCGACGTCGTCAACGGGTCGATCGTCGGATCGATCATCGCGGCGCTGCTCATCGGCATCGGCGGAGCCCGGGCCTCGGAGAAGAACGCGATCATCGGCGTGCTCATGCCCTTCGGGCTGGGCCTGGCCATCCTCTTCCTCGCCCTCTACGAGGGGCGCTCGGCGAGCAAGTTCGGCCTACTCACCGGCCAGATCGTGGCGATCAACCCGGGCCAGATCATGACTCTCATCGTGTGCTCGATCATCGTGCTCATCGTGCTCGCGATCGTCTGGCGTCCCCTCATGTTCGCCAGCCTCGACCCCGAGGTGGCGCGCGCCAAGGGTGTGCCGGTGGGCGCTCTGACGATCGTGTTCATGCTCGTGCTCGGACTGGCCGTGGCGCTGAGCGTGCAGGTCGTCGGCGTGCTCCTCGTCCTCGCGCTCCTCATCACCCCGGCGGCCGCGGCCACCCAGATCTCCGCCTCGCCGGTGTGGGTGCCGGTGCTCAGCGTGATCTTCGCCGTCACCGCCTCGGTGGGCGGCATCCTCATCGCGCTCGGCTCACCGGTGGTGCCGATCAGCCCGTTCGTCACCACGATCTCCTTCCTCATCTACCTGATCTGCCGACTGGTGGGGCAACGGCGGCTGAAATCGCTGCACCGGCACCGGGTGGTGCGAGAGGCCGAGCTCCACGAGAGCCGCATCGCCTCCGCCTGAGCGGGTCCCTCGTGCCTGACCGAAGCGGCCCGAGACGGCGTGTCCCGCGATGATCTGCCCTGAGATGCGGTGTTCCGAGAGGCGGCAGCCGGACGGCTAGAGTGGGGCGCATGAAGAAACGTGCCCTTGCCGCGACCGCCCTCGGGCTGCCGGCGGCCGCCGGACTCTGGGGTGCGGCGATCGAGCCGCACCTGTTCGCGGTCCGCCGCCATACGCTGCCCGTCCTTCCGGCCGGCCATGAGAGCATCCGCGTCCTGCACGTCTCCGATCTGCATCTGGCGCCCTGGCAGAAGCATCGCGCCGCCTGGGTGAAGGCGCTGACCCGATTGGATCCGGATCTGGTCGTCAACACCGGTGACAACCTCTCGGCGAACATCGTCGACCAGGTCCTCGACGTGTTCGAGGGTCTGCTCGCCGTGCCCGGGGTCTTCGTGCTCGGCTCCAACGACTTCTTCTCTCCCGTGCGCAAGAACCCGGCCGGCTACCTGCGCTCGGAGTCGAAGGTCAAGCACCGCAAGGAGCCCGACCTCGACGTCGACACCCTCATCCGCGGCTTCGAAGCCGGCGGATGGACCTTCCTCGACAACGCCGAGGCGACGCTGGACATCCGGGGGACCCGCATCGACCTCTGTGGGCTCGGTGACGCCCATATCGATCGCGACCGGATCCGATGTGAGGGTGAGCGTGAGTTCCCACGGTTCGCCTCCGAGGCGGATCTGCGGATCGGCGTCACCCACGCGCCGTACTCGCGCACTCTGGAGGCGTTCTCCTCGGCGGGAGCGGACCTGATCATGACCGGACACACTCACGGCGGTCAGATCCGGGTGCCGTTCTGGGGCGCACCGGTGACCAACTGCGATTTGGATCGGACTCGGGCCAGGGGAGTCTTCCCGTACCGGACGTCGCTCGTGGAGATCTCCGCAGGGCTCGGCTTCTCGCCGTACTCACCGGTGAGATTCGCGTGTCGGCCCGAGGTCAGTCTCCTCACTCTGGTGCCCCCGGGGCACTGAATCCGCTGGCAGGAGGACGGATTGATGATCCACTGAGCTCGTGAATCGGTGTCATTCAAGGTTCCATGAGAGAGTCGGCCATCATGATTGGCTAAACTTGTTCTCATGGTGTCTCCAGAGTCAAGCCCGAATCCCACCAAGAAGGCCGCGTTCCTCCAGTTCGTGGCCGTGAGTGCGGTGGCCGGAATCGTCGCAGCCGGCCTTGCCATCCCCGGAGTCGGAGTGGCGACGGCAAGCGCCAACAGCGCGGTCGATATCTTCAACGCTCTGCCCGCGACCCTCGAAGAGCGCGACCTCGGTGAGAAGTCGACGATGCTGGCCGCCGACGGCTCGGAGATCGCCGAGTTCTACTGGCAGAACCGCGTCGAGGTGCCGCTCGAGGAGATCTCGGAGGCGATGCAGGATGCGACGATCGCCGTCGAGGACTATCGGTTCTTCGAACACGGCGGCGTCGACATCGAGGGCATCGCCCGTGCTGCGGTGCACAACATGGTGTCGTCGACGACGCAGGGCGGTTCGACGCTGACTCAGCAGTACGTGAAGAACGTGCTGGCGGAGAACGCCCATGCCGAAGGCAACGAGGAAGGCGTCGAAGCGGCGAAGGAGTCGGAAGGCACCGCCGGCTACGCGCGCAAACTGCGCGAGGCGAAGCTGGCCGTCGCGGTGGAGAACAAGTACCCGAAGGAGGAGATCCTCAATCGGTACATGAACATCAACAACTACTCCGGCCTGCCGAACGTCTACGGCGTCGAGGCCGCGGCCTACCGATACTGGGGCATCTCGGCGAAGGAGCTCAACATCCAGCAGGCGGCGATGCTCGCGGGCATCGTCCAGAACCCCTCGGCCTTCAATCCCCAACGGTTCCCCGACCAGGTGCTCGAGCGCCGCAACGTCGTGCTCGGCCAGATGCTCAAATACGGCCACATCACCCAGGAGGAGCACGACAAGTCGGTCAAGACCGGCCTCGACCTCGACATCCACGAGAACCCGAATGGCTGCTCGGCCGCCAAGCACGACGCCGAATTCTTCTGCGACTACGTGGAGAACGTCATCCTCAACGACGAGGCCTACGGCAAGACGGTCGAGGACCGGATCGCGTTCCTCAAGCGCGGTGGTCTGACGATCAAGACCAGCCTCAATCCGGCCATCCAGAAGATCGCCGACAAGCAGGTGAAGAAGCGCGTGCCCGTGGGCGACCCCTCCGGCGCCGGTCACGCCATCGTCACGGTCGAGCCCGGCACGGGTGAGGTCATCGCCATGGCGCAGAACCGCGAGTACACGGTGTCGGAGATCGAGAAGAAGGACAAGAACAAGAAGACCAGCATCAACTACACCGTCGACCGCAAACACAACGGCGGCAACGGATTCCAGGTCGGCTCGACCTGGAAGCCGTTCGTGCTGGCCACATGGCTGAAGTCCGGCAGAAGCCTCAACTCGACGGTGAACGCGACCCCCCGCAACTTCCCGGCCAGTTCGTGGAAGTACAAGGGCTGCCCGGCGATGGGCGGCGACTGGAACCCGAGGAACGCCGGTGACGGTGAGGGCAAGGGCTCGATGACCGCGCTGGCGGCGACCAAGGGATCGGTCAACACGGCCTATGCCGCGATGGGCAACCAGCTCAACATGTGCGACATCATGGACACCGCGATGGATCTGGGCATCCGCTACGGCAGCGGCGAGAGCCTTGACTTCGCGGACAAGAGCGGCTTCATCCAGGCGCTGTCACCGGCATCGATCCTCGGTACGACGGAGACCACGCCCATCGCGATGGCAGCGGCCTTCGCGACCTTCGCCAATGACGGAGAGTTCTGCGGTCCGAAGCCGATCCTCGAGATCCGTGATCGCAACGGTGAGAAGCTCGAGGTTCCCGGCGGGGAATGCAAGAGGGTTCTCGACAAGGACGTGGCTCGCGGCGTCGCCTATGCGCTGACACAGACATTCAACGGCGGCACGACCACCGGACTGGGAATCGGCGTGCCTGCAGGTGCGAAGACTGGTACGACGAACTTCGAAGTCGGCCACTCATGGCTGCTCGGCTTCACGAAGACGCTGTCGACCGCGGTCTGGACGGGAGACCCGAGCGGGACCCGGGACTGGCGCCGCAACGGCAAGGGAGCGGTGACCGGCCGGATCTACGGTGCGACGATCTCCGGTAAGACCTGGCAGGCCTACATGAGCCGCGCGGTCAAGGAGACCAAGGGCAACACCGGCTTCCCGCGCCCCAGCTCCAAGTATTTCAAGGGCGGCGGCAGCGGCGGCGGCGGTGGCGGAAACGGCGGCGGTGGTAACGGCGGCGGTGGCAACGGCGGCGGTGGCAACGGCGGCGGTGGCAACGGCGGCGGCGGCGGAAACGGCGGCGGTTCGCCGAGCCTCGGCGGCAACTGACACGCGACCGGCGGGAGCGCCGGCTGTCCGGGATCAACAACGCCGGAGCGTCGGGAGCATGAGGAGAGGGCGGGACGATCGATCTGATCGTCTCGCCCTCTGCCGTTCGGGTGCTCCTGCTGCTGTGTGCGGTCGCCCCGCAGGCCGGCGACAGGCTCGGGGCACGGTGGTGCTGAACATCGACGTTCTCCGCTAGTCTTGAGAGCGAAACCGCCGAGGCGGGCGGCCATCTGCCCGCTCCGGCATGACGCGCCGTCCATGGTCGGCGTCGTGTCGACGGCGGCCGGAGACCGAAGGAGAGACATGACCAAGTGGGAATACGTCACCGTGCCATTGATCGTCCACGCGACGAAGCAGATCCTCGATCAGTGGGGTGAGGACGGGTACGAACTGGTGCAGGTCGTTCCCGGTCCCGACGGCAACGGCCTCGTCGCCTACCTCAAGCGCCCCAAGGCCTGACCCGGCAGGCACCCCGCCTCCGCACCACCTCAACCCATACCTCGTCAAAGGAGAACGAATGTCGAAGACTCTTGACCGCATCGCCGAGCTCGGACTGACGCTGCCGTCGGTCGCCGCCCCGGCCGGCGTCTATGTCCCCGCCCTGCGCACGGGCAACTACGTCTACACCTCGGGCCAGCTGCCGGTCGTCGACGGGAAGCTGGAGGTCACGGGCCACCTCGGCGAGGACGTCGATGTCGACACCGGCTACCAGCTCGCGCGGACCGCGGGACTCAACGCCCTCGCCGCGATCGCCGGTGTGATCGGGGATCTCGACAGGATCGTGCGCGTCGTCAAGGTCACCGGCTTCGTCAACTCGACATCGGACTTCACACAGCAGCCAGCCGTCATCAACGGTGTGTCCGAACTCTACGGCGAGATCTTCGGCGACCGCGGTCAGCATGCCCGCAGCGCCGTCGGCGTCAACACCCTTCCGCTCGGCACCCCGGTCGAGGTCGAGGTCGTGGTAGAAGTCGAGGATGATGCCGCCTAGCGGACGGACCCTGACCGTCTCCACGGAACTGCAGTGGCTGCTCGACCACTGGCAGGCCGAGGGGCGGGCACCCGTCGCCGAGGCGCCGCGTCCGTCCTCGGCGATCGTGCTGATCCGCGACTCCCTCGACGGTCTCGAGACCTTCGTGACCCGGCAGCTCGACGCCAGGGGAGTCGAGGACCGCAACCGATGGGCCTTCCCGGTCAGCAGCCTGCGCTCGGGCGACCTGCGCAGGCTGCCGCTGGCGGGATGGAACTCGGCGCGCTGCGCGCGGGCCCTGAAGATCGAGAACAAGTCCCGCGCCCTGCACCACTTCTCCGCCGCCGCCCGGATCGCGTTCGCGGCCACCGGCATCCTGCTGGCGGAGAACATCGACCGCGACATCGTCGACAAGCCGCAGACGGAGTGGCGGTCGACGCGGTCGCGGCTGTTCTCGAGCGAGATCTCATGGTCGCAGATCCTGCGCGAACGCGATCTCAAGCTCCGGCCCGATCTGTGCAAGCCGTGGATGCGGTGGATCAACACGACGATGCAGCTGCACCGGTTCGACACCATCTACTTCGTCGCCACGGTTCCCTACGGCCAGGAGGTCGACTTCCTGTCGCCCAACGAGACCTCCGGCGGGTGGATGCGTCCCCAGGAGGTCCTCGACGACACCGGCGGCGACCCTGACCGGATCGGTGCGAGCACTCGTCTCGTCCTCGAAAGCCTCCTCACCGTGCCGACCGTCGGTGCCGCCATGGCCCAGATCCGCGACGTGCATCCGCTGCGTCCCGAGGTCATCAGGGACGACGGCGAATGGAGGCTCGTCGTCCAGCCGGGCCGGGACCTGCACCGCAAGGGCACGATGCGCGACCACGCCGTGGCCGTCGGTGACGACGAGGACGACGACCGTCCGGGCTTCGTCTCCCTCGGCGACGAGGATTCCGAACCCCCAGCGAACTCAGAGGAGACCGAGGAGCCATGAGGATCCGCGCGGACAACCCCTCGCCGATGACCCTGACCGGGACGAACACCTATGTGCTCAGCTCCCGGGACGACCGTTCGGCGCTGCTCATCGACCCGGGTCCCGAACTGCCCGAGCACCGGGAGACCATCCTCGCCGAGGTGGGGGACCGGAGGCTCGCCGCCATCGTCCTCACCCACCGGCACGCCGACCATTCCGAGATGCTCGGCAGCGTCGAGCACTGGGCGCCCGACGTTCCCGTCCACGCTGTCCTGCCGGAGTTCTCCCGCCTGGCGCCGCCGGTGACCGACGGAGATCTCATCGCCTTCGGCGACGACGACGCCGACGCCGTCCGGGTCGTGACCACGCCCGGGCACACGATGGACAGCATCTGTCTGCTCCATGACAGCGTGCTCTACAGCGGCGACACCGTGCTCGGGGAGGGAACGACCATCGTCACCCACCCGGAGGGCTCCCTCGGCGACTACCTGGAGTCCCTCGACCGCCTCATCGCCCTGCTCGAGGTGGGTGAGTACTCGCGGATCGAGCCGGCGCACGGTCCCACGATCGACCATCCCGCCGAGGTGCTCGGCCACTACCGCAGACACCGCAGGGAGAGGATCTCCCAGGTGCGGGCGGCGCTGGAACAGGGCGCCCGGACGACCACAGAGGTCTGCGACATCGTCTACCACGACGTCGACCCGCGCGTTCGCGGCGCCGCCGAGCAGATCGTGCGGGCGCAGCTGAGCTACCTCGGAGCCCTCACCGCCGACGATCGGCCCTGACCGACCGTCGACACGACGAACGCCCGGGTGCGAGCACCCGGGCGTTCGGCCTATGACGGCGGGACCACCTCGGCGGGGGAAGGCGGCCGCGTCGAGATCAGCGGGCGCGGTTGCGCATCCGGTCCATGTCGAGGATGACCACGGACCGGGCTTCGAGGCGGATGAAGCCGCGGGCGGCGAAGTCGGCCAGGGCCTTGTTCACCGTCTCACGGGAGGCGCCGACGAGCTGTGCGAGCTCTTCCTGGGTGAGATCGTGGGCGACGAGGACACCGTCGGGGGCGGGCTTCGAGAAGCGGGCCGCGAGGTCGAGGAGGGCCTTGGCGACACGGCCGGGCACGTCGGAGAACACCAGGTCGCCGACGGTCTCGTTGGTCCGGCGAAGACGCTGAGCCAGGGCCTTGAGCAGGTTCATTCCCGCCTGCGGGCGGTCCTTGAGCCAGGTCGTGAGGTCGTCGTGCTTGAGGCTGAGCAGCTCGGACTGGGACACCGCGGTGACGGTGGTCGAGCGCGGGCCCGGATCGAAGAGGCTGAGTTCGCCGATGATCTCGCCCGGACCGACGACGGAGAGCAGGTTCTCACGGCCGTCGGAGGACTCGCGGCCGATCTTCAGCTTCCCGGTGGAGACGATGTAGAGCTCGTCCCCGGCGTCGCCTTCGTGGAAGAGCACGGTGCCGCGGCGGAGACTCCGCGGGTTCATGAACTTCATCAATGCACTGGTCGATTCGTCGTCCAGCCCCGCGAAAAGCGTGGCACCCCGCACAACTTCAATATCCACTATGTCCTCCTAGTCGTGAGATTCACCATTAAATCTACCTGGTCAGCGAGGGTGACACCACCGAATCGGCGGGAGTTGGGGGCATTCGTCGAAAACGAGGAGACTTCGTGCAGTCGGTGATCCCAGGGGAGACGGGGCGGTTGTGCCGGAGCCGAGGACGCTGTGACGGACATGACTGCGCGATGGCGGGGCACGGATTAGGATGGTGAGTCGTGTTGACGGTCGCTGAGAAGAGTGCGCGCAGATTCGCGAATGAAACCCCTTTGGGCAGGACCCGGCGGGCGCGCAGGATCAATCGGATCCTCGCCGAGGTGTATCCCAACGCCAAATGCGAACTGGACTTCGAGACCCCGTTCCAGCTCCTCATCGCGACCGTCCTGTCCGCGCAGACGACCGATATCCGCGTCAACGCGGTGACGCCCGGACTCTTCGCGGCGTTCCCCGACGCGCACGCCCTGGCGGTGGCCAACCTCGGCGAGGTCGAGGAGCTCATCCACTCGACCGGGTTCTACCGGGCGAAGGCCCGCAACATCGTCAAGCTCGCCGGGGACCTCGTCGACCTCTACGACGGGCAGGTGCCCGACTCCATGGACCGGCTGGTCAAACTCGCCGGAGTCGGGCGCAAGACCGCGAACGTGGTCCTGGGCAACGCCTTCGACAAGCCCGGGATCACCGTCGACACCCACATGGGACGCCTCGCGCGGCGGTTCTGGTGGACCCAGGAGACCGACCCGGTCAAGGCCGAGGAGGACATCGCGGGACTGTTCCCGACGAAGGAGCTGACCCTGCTCTCGCATCGGGTGATCTTCCACGGGCGCCGGATCTGCCATTCGCGCAAGCCCGCGTGCGGGGCGTGCCCGCTGATGACGCTGTGCCCGTCCTTCGGGATCGGCGAACTGGATCCCGACAAGGCGCGGGCGATGTTCAAGTACGAGATGGCGCCCTTGGCGTGAGTGCCGACTTCGAGGAGCCCGAGGGCCTCGTGAGCGGTGCGGCCCCCGGCGCGGGCGGCTGCGACGGTGAGCTGCGGAGGCAGCTCGAAGGGCTGGCCGTCTCCGGGGGCTCTCCGCTCTGGCTGCGGAGGGCGAAGGCCCCGGATGATGTGGACGTCCGGGCCGCCGCGGTGCTGCTGCTGTTCGGCCGCGGAGAGGCTCCCCGAACCGACGCCGGACGCGCGGAGCTGCCGCGATTGGCCCAGCTGGGGATCGCGGACCTCGACATCGTGCTGCTGCAGCGGGCGAGCACCCTGCGCCACCACCCGGGGCAGGTGGCCTTCCCCGGCGGCAGCCGCGACCCCGAGGACGTCTCCCTGACGGCGGCCGCCCTGCGCGAAGCGGAGGAGGAGGCAGGGATTCCTCCCGCAGGCGTCGAGGTGTTCGGCGAGATGGAGCCGCTCTACATCCCCGTCAGCAGGTTCGTCGTGACTCCTGTGATCGGGTACTGGTCCCGGCCGGGGACCGTGCAGGTGATGGACCACGACGAGTCGTACGCCGTGCACCGGATCGCGATCGCGGATCTGGTCGCGCCCGGGAATCGCGGGACCTTCGCGCGACCGGACCTGGGGATCACGACGCCGGCGTTCGACGTGGGGGTGTTCAAGGTCTGGGGATTCACCGCCGGAATCCTCGACTTCGCGCTCGAGCACCTGGGTTGGGCCGGGGACTGGGACCGCGAGGCATCGATCGACATCGACTTCTGAGACACCGGACCGGCCCCGCGGGCACCCAGGGCTGCGCGGAGTCAGCGTCGCCCTGCCCTGCTCGTGAACAGTCGGGCCGCCCATCCCACGGCGACGGCCAGGATCACTGTGCACCATGCGACCGCGGCGATGCCGGAACCATTCATCTCGGTGCCGACCAGCAGGGAGCGGAGGGCATCGATGATCGGAGTCACCGGCTGGTTGTCGGCGAACCAGATCAGCCAGTCCGGCATCGTGTCCACCGGAACGAACGCACTGGAGACGTAGGGCAGGAACAGCAGGATGAAACCGTACCCGTTGGCCGATTCCGCCGATTTCGCCGCCAGCCCGATCGCCGCGAACAGATAGGTGATGGCGAGGATGTAGAGGGCGATGAGGGCGATGACCGCGAACCATTCTCCCCAGGTCGCGGTTGGGCGGAAGCCGATGAGCACCGCCACCACGATGACGATCGCGGTGGCGAACAGGTTCTTGGCCAGGCTCGCCGCCACATGTCCGGTGATCACCGCGCTCGCCCTCACCGGCATCGTCCGCAGCCGGTCGATGAAGCCCGAGGTCATGTCGTTGGCCACGGACAGAGCCGTCGATGACGCCCCGAATCCCGCGCAGGTGAGGATGATTCCCGGGACCACGTAGTTGACGTAGTCACCTCCGGGATCGATCGCCCCGCCGAAGACGAAGGTGAACATCAGCATGAGGATCACCGGCAGGGCGATGGACATCAGCAGGGATTCCACGTCGCGCACGGCGTGGCGGAGGCTGCGGCCGATGAAGACCGCCTCGACGTCGAGGCCTCGTGGTCGCGAACGCCGGAGGGCGTCGGTCACGGCGGACGGGGTCGGGGTCGGCGTGGACAGCCTTGAGGTTCGAGGATCCGGCGAATAGGGATGCATGGTCATGAGCGTTCTCCTGTGGACGGGCGGACAGCGGGAGTGGAGGTGGGCAGTCGGCGGTGGTGCGGCCTCAGCAGACGGGATTCTGACGCGGCCTCAGCCGACGGGTTTCTGTCGCGGTCGAACCTCGTCGTTCGAGGTGAAGGACAGGAAGACATCGTCGAGGCTGGGGCGGTGGAGGGTCACGGCCGCCTCGGCGTAATCGGGGTCGAGTGATCCGAGCACGGCGGAGATCCCGCGCACGGTGCCGTCTGTGGGAACCTCGGCGAGGGCATTTCCGTCCCGGTCACGGACCGCGACGGTGTCCTCACCGACCCGGGCCTTGAGCTCGTGCGGCGTCCCCAATCCGGCCAAGCGCCCGTCATGGAGGAGCCCGATCCGATCGGCCAGTGCGTCGGCCTCCTCGAGATACTGCGTCGTGAGGAAGACCGTCGTTCCTTCTGACGACAGCTGGGAGACCTCGGCCCACAGCTCACGCCGGGAGCGGGTGTCCAGACCCGTCGTGGGCTCGTCGAGGATCAGCACGTCGACCGGGACCACGAGGCTGAGCGCCAGATCGAGTCTGCGACGCATTCCTCCCGACAGCGTGCCGACGCGGGCGTCGATGAACGATCCGAGACTCAGCCGTTCTGCCAGCTGCACGGTTCGCGCCTTCGCCTCCCGCCGAGACAGTCCCGAGAGGCGAGCCAGGAGCATGAGGTTCTCCGCGGTCGACAGGCAGTGGTCGACCGCGGCCGACTGCCCGGTGACGGCGAAGCATCGTCGTGCCTCGTCGGGGTGTTCGAGGACGTCGACTCCGGAGACGCGCACGCGTCCGGAGTCCGGGCGCAGGAGCGTGGTGAGGATGTTGATCGTCGTGGTCTTCCCGGCTCCGTTCGCTCCGAGCAGGGCGAATACCTCGCCCTTGCCGACCATGAGATCAAGCCCCCGCAGGACCGGCTTCCGGCCGAAACCGGCGGACACCCCGGTGAACTCGATGGCCGGAGGGCCGGGTGGTGTCGGTGTCTCGCAATTCGTCTCGGTTCTCATCGTGGAATCCATCTCACGCGCTCCTGTCGATCGGGCTTCGGTGGTGTGGCCGCTCCGGTCCTTCCGGCGGTCGGCGGACCGTCACCGTTACTGTGTACGGTAGAAACTGTATATGACAGTAACACGCAATATATGGCGTACACAAGATATGATCGGACCATGAGCTCAGAAGACACGATCGAGCAGCTCCCCCGCGGAATCGCCCTGGCGTGGGGAGTGGCCGCAACCCCTCAGCGCGGGCCCAAACGCGAGATGAGCGTGGAGAAGATCGTCGAGGCGGCCATTGAGATCGCCGACCAGGAGGGAATCCAGGCGGTCTCCATGTCCGCCGTCGCGAAGCGCCTCGGATACACGCCGATGTCGCTGTACCGCTATGTCAGCGCCAAGGACGACCTCCTCCTGCTCATGCAGGAGGAGGCCACCGGTCTGCCGCCCGAAGTCACCGGCGATCCCTTGGACTGGCGCTCACGACTGCGAGAGCTCTACGAGGCGCAGACGAAGATCTACAGCAATCAGCCTTGGCTGCTGTCCCTGCCGATCTCGGGCAGTCCGATCACTCCCAACAGCTCGGCCTGGCTGGACTCCAGCCTCGAAGCGCTGTCGCAGACGCCGCTGACCCAGGACGAACGGCTGGCCGTGGCGCTCTTCGTCACCGGTATGGCGCGGTGGAAGGGCATCGTCATGGCCGGGTATCAGGAGCAGGCGCGGAACACAGGGCTCAGCGATGCCGAACTCGCGAGGCAGGAATCCAGGCTCTACGACGCCGTCGTCACGGTCGACAACTTCCCGTCGCTGCGCCGGGCCATCGATGCGGGAGTCTTCACCTCGGAGGCCGATCCGTTCGCGTTCGGCCTCGAACTCGGACTCGATGGGCTGTTCGAGTACATCGAGAGGGTCGGTGCGGAGCGGGCAGGGTCCACGGGCGAAGGGTCCGGAGACGCCGACTCCGCAGGGTCGGAGGGCCACGGTGCCGCCAGCGGAGTCGAAGGCGAGGTCGATGCCCCCGGGGCTCCTGCCGATGACGATCCCGAGGTCCTGGCTGACAAGAAATACCGGGAGGCGCAGAAGGCCGTGCGGCAGGCCCAGAAGGTGCTCGCCGAGGCCCGCCGGCGGGAACGGCAGACCCTGCGTGAGGCCAAGGAGAGGGTCGCGAAGGACAGGTGAGGCCGGCGCCCCCCGTCTCCGCTCAGCGGTGCTTCGCAGCGAAGTTCGCGACCAACCCGGCGACCACATCGCTGTGGGTGGACGCCACGGAGTGCCCGGCACCGGCGACGAGGTGATCCTCGCAGTGAGGGAAGACCTCGGTCACCCACCTGTGCACATGGGTGAACCAGGGGTGGCTCTCCTCGCCTCCGATGTAGAGGACCGGGCAGGCGATCGCCGCGGCCCGTGCGGGCTCGAACGTCCAGTCCAGCAGGGCCGGCACATCCGAGGCGAAGAATATCGTGGCATCGCGCTCGACCTGTGCCACGTGCTGCTCATCTGCGGTGGACCGCTCCTCGAACCAGCTCGGGGCGCCGAGCTCGCGGCTGAACGCCTCCAGCGCCTGAGTCACGCCCTCAGTCAGGAACACATGGTGCAGGCGCCGGTTCGCGGCCAGGAACTCCTCGGTCGGCGGACCCTGCCGGGGCGGGGGTTCGATGAGGGTGAGGGTCAGCGCCGCGGAGGGGGCGATGGCGGCGAGCTCGAGCGCGACCGCTGCGCTGTAGCTGGTCCCGAGGACATGCGCGGGAGCGGCGTCGAGCGCGCTGAGGACCGCGAGGCAGTCGAGGGCGTCGCGATGCACCGAGCCGGGTTCGCCGGCAGTGCCGTCGGGTCCGTACCCCCGGCGACGACAGTCGATCACCCGGAAGTTCTGGGCGATCTCGGGCTGTCGGGACAGTGGAACGAGTGCCTCGGGCTGCAGCGCAGTCTGAATCAGGAGCAGGGGCTGGCCGTCGCCGTGGACATCGACCTCCACGGCTGCTCCATCGTCGAGGCTCACCGTGCGCGGACCGGCCATAGAGCCGGACGCTAACACCGTGCCAGGCCGCGGTCAAGGTCATGATGGTGCCGGCGGTGAATGCGCAAGCGGCGCCGGATCCGATCCAGCGCCGCTGTCTGCCGGCGCTCATGCGCCCGGGAGGTCCCGCGTCGTCAGTAACGCGGTCCCGAGGGATTGTTGAGGGCGCGCTTGACCGCCGCCACGACGGACTTGCCGAGATCGATCGCGGTGACCGGCACCGGATTGCCCTTCTTGAACAGGGGCACGGCGACCAGGATCAGGATGATCGCGATCACGGCGAGGATTCCGAAGACCATCAGGAAGCTTCCCCACCACGGCCAGCCGAGGCCCTCATGGAAGGCCGCGGCACCGGCGAAGATGACCATGAATGATGACAGGAACAGGAAGAACAGAGCGACGATCGCCAGAGCGGAGCCGATGCCCAGGTTCTTCGCACCGGCGGTGGCCTCAGCCTTCGCCAGCGCGACTTCTTCCTCGACGATCGCTTTCGAATCGTCGCCGATGTCTTTGATCAGTTCGCTGATCGACCTCTCGGCCATGAGTGCTCCTATCGAATGAAACGTGGACAACCATTCCCAAGAGTAGTCTGAACGTGCCTGGTGACCAAAGGTATCTCGCCGGAATGATGAGAAAAACCCGCCGGGTCCGATCCCGGCCTGCTGCCGGCGCAGTTGCCGTCTCCGACGGGTTCGCCTCATCGACCGAGCACGTCGCTGCTCAGGTCATCGACCGGTCAGGATTTCGCCACCGAGTCCTCGATCAGCTGCATGACCGAGGAGTCGGCCAGGGTCGTGGCGTCGCCGACGGTGCGGTGTTCGGCCACGTCCTTGAGCAGCCGGCGCATGATCTTGCCCGAGCGCGTCTTCGGCAGCTCGGAGACGATGTGCACCTTCTTCGGCTTCGCGATCGGTCCGATCTCCTTGCCGACGTGCTGGCGCAGCTCTTCGGCGGTGTCCGCGGAGCTGTCCACATCGTTGCCCACGATGACGAAGGCGATGACGGCCTGGCCCGACGTCTCGTCGGCTGCCCCGACCACGGCCGCCTCGGCGACGTAGGGGTGGGCGACCAGGGCGGATTCGATTTCGGCGGTCGACAGCCGGTGCCCGGACACGTTCATCACGTCGTCCACACGGCCGAGGAACCAGATGTCACCGTCGTCGTCGCGCTTGGCACCGTCTCCGGCGAAGTAGGTGTTCTCGAAGCGCGACCAGTAGGTCTCCTTGAAGCGCTCCGGGTCTTTCCAGATGCCGCGCAGCATCGATGGCCATGGGCGGCGGATGACGAGGAGGCCACCTTCCGGTCCGGCCGGATTCTCGCCGGTCTCGTCGACGACATCGACGGAGATGCCGGGGATCGACCGCTGGGAGGATCCCGGCTTGGTGGAGAGGACCCCGGGCAGTGGGGCAATCATGTGCGCGCCGGTCTCCGTCTGCCACCAGGTGTCGACGACGGGACAGCGCTGACCGCCGATGACCCGGTGGTACCAGCGCCAGGCTTCGGGGTTGATCGGCTCGCCGACGCTGCCGAGCAGACGCAGACTCGACAGGTCGTACTTCGCGGGAATCTCCTCGCCCCACTTCATGAATGTGCGGATCGCCGTGGGTGCGGCGTAGAGAATGGTGGCCTTGTACTTCTCGACGATCTCCCACCAGCGTCCCTGATGAGGTGTGTCGGGAGTGCCTTCGTAGACGATCTCGGTGGCTCCGATGCCCAGGGGGCCGTAGGCGACGTAGGAGTGGCCGGTCACCCAGCCGACGTCGGCCGTGCACCAGAAGACGTCGGACTCCGGCTTGATGTCGAAGACCGCCTTCATCGAATAGAGCACCTGGGTGAGGTACCCGCCCGAGGTGTGGAGGATCCCCTTGGGCTTCCCCGTCGTCCCGGACGTGTAGAGGATGTAGAGCGGGTGCTCCGAATCGAAGAACTCGCACTCGTGCTCCGGGCTGGCCTGGGCGACGGTGTCGTCCCACCACTGGTCGCGCCCCTCGGCCATATCGATGTCCTGGCCGGTGCGGCGGACTACGAGGACGGTCTCGACAGGGGTGTCCCCGTGGGAGAGGGCCTCGTCGACGGCGGGTTTGAGGCTGGTGGGCTTGCCGCGACGGTAGCTGCCGTCGGCGGTGATGACCACACGCGCCTCGGCGTCGATGATGCGCGAGCGCAGGGCATCGGCGGAGAAGCCGCCGAAGACGACGGAATGAGGGGCGCCGAGGCGGGCGCAGGCGAGCATCGAGATGATCGCCTCGGGGATCATCGGCAGATAGATCGCCACCCGGTCCCCGGACCTGATGCCGAGGTCGGTCAGGGTATTGGCGGCCTTCGACACCTCGGCGAGCAGCTCGGAGTAGGTGAAGGTGCGCGAGTCACCGGGTTCGCCCTCGAAGTTGATCGCGATGCGATCGCCGTTGCCGGCGTTGACGTGGCGGTCGAGGCAGTTGTAGGCGACGTTGAGCTTGCCGCCGACGAACCATTGGGCGAACGGCGGGTTGCTCCAGTCGAGGGTCTCGCCGAAGTCCTCGTTCCAGTCGACGAGTTCACGGGCCTGCTCCGCCCAGAAGCCGAGGTAGTCGGATTCGGCGCGCTCGTACTCGTCGGCCTTGACGTTGGCAGCGGCGGCGAACTCCTCTGGTGGGGCAAAGGTCTCTGCTGGTCCGGCTGTGGTGTCGGTCATTTTTCCCTCCGGCTTCATTGGTGGATCGAAAATTCTAGTTGCACTGTATACCCGCAGCCGGCGACGAGTAACGACCAAGCGAGGACGATTCGGGGGTAGCCATCCGGGGCGTTACATGGTAGGTGACACATGTTCGGCCGGGCACCCGTCGATGGACCGGGAACTCGGCCCGACACCGGCCTTCCCGGCGGGGTGCCTGTC
>JAPSIC010000046.1 GCA_031179165.1 Brevibacterium sp. | reverse complement strand
TGTGACCTGGCCACCGACCCGATCCCGGTCACCCCTGCCGCGCACTACCTGATGGGCGGTGTCGTCACCGACCTCGAGGGACGCACGAGCCTGCCCGGGGTCTACGCGGTCGGTGAGGTCGCCCGCACCGGGGTCCACGGCGCCAACCGGCTGGCCTCGAACTCCCTGCTCGAAGGCGCCGTGTTCGGGGCCCGAGCCGCGAGCGCGATCGATGCCGATCTCGGTCGAGCGGACCGCCGGCTCCGGCAGCAGACTGCTCTCCCGACCGCCGTGACCCGACCTCACGCGAGCTCCTGGACCCGGGAGCGGATCCAGGATCTGGCGTGGACCCATCTCGGAGTCGAACGGGACGCGCACGGACTGCGCTCGGTGCTCGAACGCCTCGGCGCGGAGACCGGCGCCGACCGCGCACCGTCCACCGGCCCCGACCGGGGAGCCGCACCGTCCACCGACCGCGACCGCTGCGCCGCACCGCCCGGCTTCCGTGCGGACCTGGAAACGGCCAATCTCGCCCTCATCGCCCGCACCATCGCCACCCAGGCCCTGGCCCGGGAGGAGAGCCGCGGGGCGCACGTCCGCGTCGACTTCCCCCATCGCACTCCCCTGCTTCAGGAGGCCCTCTCATGCTGACCGCCGCGACGACCGATGCCGCCCTGCGCCTGGCCCTCGACGAGGACGCGCCCTGGGGCGATCTCACCGGGGCGACATTCATCCCCGCCGAGGCGAGCGCACGTGCCGTCCTCCGTCCCCGCGAGGACGGGGTGCTGGCCGGGATCGAGGTCTTCACCCGCGCCTTCACCCTCACCGATGCCGACATCGACGTCGAGGTGCACGCGGTCGACGGCGCCGCCTTCAGCGCCGGTGACACCCTCGCGACGGTGACGGGACCGGCCCGCGCCGTGCTCCGGGCCGAGCGGATCGCGCTCAACTTCTGCCAGCGGATGAGCGGGATCGCGACGCTGACCCGCGCCTTCGTCACCGCCGCCAATGCCTCCCGCCCGGCCGACGATCCGGTCCGCATCGCCGACACCCGCAAGACCACACCCGGGCTGCGGGCCTTCGAGAAGTACGCCGTGCGCTGCGGGGGCGGGCACAACCACCGGTTCGGCCTCTCCGACGCGATCATGGTCAAGGACAACCACCTGGCCGTCCTCGCCGGTCAGGACGCCGATGTCACCGCCGCGCTGCGCGCCGCCCGGGCGGCGGTCGGGCACACCACGATGATCGAGGTCGAGGTCGACCGCCTCGCCCAGATCCCCGCGGTGCTCGACGGCGGGGCCGACATCGTCATGCTCGACAACTTCACCCTCGCCGACCTGCGCTCGGGGGTCGACCTCATCGACCGTCGCGCCCTCGTCGAGGCCAGCGGCAACGTCACCCTGGAGACGGTGGGCGACATCGCCGCGACCGGCGTCGATGTCATCTCCGCCGGTGCCCTGACCCACAGCGTCCGTGCCATCGACCTCGGTCTCGATCTCGACCTGGAGGTGAACTGAGATGGCACTCGAGACCCCCTCCGCCGACCCGATCGCTGCGCTCCACCTCGACACCGCCGCTGCCGCCCCGGTCCGCCGTGAGGCCCTGGAGGCGGCCTGGCCGTATCTCATCGGCAGCTTCGGCAACCCCTCGAGCCACCATGATCTGGGGCGGGCCTCGGCCGAGGCCCTGACCGATGCCCGCCGCCGGGTGGCGCGGGCGCTCGGGATGCGCAGCACCGACATCATCTTCACCAGCGGCGGCACCGAGGCGAACAACCTCGGGCTCATCGGCATGGCCCTGGGCGACCCGTCCTCGCCCCGGCGGCGCCTCGTCATCTCCCCTCTCGAGCATGAGGCGGTGCTGGCCTCCGCGGACTTCCTGCGCCGCCGGCACGGCTTCACCGTCGCCGAGGTGGCCGTCGACTCCGCGGGCGTCGTGACTCCCGCGGCGCTGCGGGAGGCCGTGGACGCGGATACGGCGGTGGTCAGCCTCGGCTACGCGAACAACGAGATCGGCACGGTGGCCGACATCCGGGCCCTGGCCGACGTCGCCCGCGCCGCCGGCGCCCTGTTCCACACCGACGCCGTGCAGGCCGCGGGCTGGCTGCCGCTGTCCGGACTCGGCGTCGACGCGCTCAGCCTCGCCGGGCACAAGGTGGGGGCGCCGAAGGGGATCGGGGTCGCGGCGATCCGCGCGCGGATCCCGCTCGAGCCCCTCATCCACGGCGGCGGCCAGGAATCGGGTCGCCGCTCGGGCACGGAGAACGTGGCCCTGGCCGTGGCGTTCGCGACCGCGCTCGAACTCGCCGAGGCCGAGCGCCTCGAGGCCGCCGCCCGGGTGTCCCGGATCCGGGACGACTTCATCGCCGAGGTGCTCGCCGCGGTCCCGGGCGTCTTCCTCACCGGCAGCGCCCTCTCCCGGACACCGAACCATGCGTCGTTCTGCTTCCCCGGCACCAGCGGGGAGGCCGTGCTGCTCGAACTCGAACGGCTGGGGGTGACGGCCTCGAGCGGGTCGGCCTGCGCCGCCGGCTCCGACGACCCCTCCCATGTGCTCACCGCCCTGGGAATCGAGGCCGAGGTGGCGAAGACGAGCGTGCGTTTCACCTTCCCCCAGACCACCACCGACGATCAGGGCCGCGCCGCCGCGACCGCGGTGGTCGAGGCGGCGCACCGCCTGGCCCTCGCCTACGCCTGACCAGGAAATCCTTCCTGCAGGGCTCGTCTTCACGCGTAGAATCGACAGTGACGAGGATGGCTTTCGCTGCAGGGGGCTCCACCCTCGTCGACCGTCCCTCAGCCCCCCGGAAGTGGGCAGTCATGAGCAACGAAGTTCCCTCCGCCAGCGACCGCGTTCCCTTTCACGCGAACCGTCGCGACGCCGGGGTCCTGGTCGGGTTCGATGGGTCCGACAACGCAACCGTCGCCCTCGAGTACGCAGCGGGCATCGCCCTTCGCCGCGGGATCCGGCTGACCGTCGCCACCGCCTACAAGGTGCCGGTGATGATCTACACCACCCTGGCCGCCCTGCCCCATGAGCCCGAGGACGAGGTGCGCAGGAAGGAGGCGGAGATCGTCCTCACCCGTGCCGGTCAGCTGCTCGAGGGCTACCCCGGGGAAGTCGACTTCCGCTGCGTCGAAGGCGACTCGGTCGGGGCCCTCGTCGGACTCACCGAACACGCGCAGGTCGCCGTCGTCGGCGCTCGCGGCCGCGGCGGGTTCCTCGGGCGCGTCCTCGGGTCGGTCGCCTCGGCGCTCCCGGCCCACGCGAAGTGCCCGACGATCGTCCTCGACCACAGGAATGCGAACGTCCACACCGGCGTCGCCGGTGAGGAGTCGGAGGACCGGTTCGCGCTCACCCACTCCGCGGCCCCGGTCGTCGCGGGCATCGACGGGTCTGCCCGAAGTCGCACGGCGGTGCTCCAGGCCGCGCTGGCCGCGGTCGAAGCCGAGACCTCGCTCCACCTCCTGATGGCCCTCCCGCCCTTGGACGACCCGCTCATCTGGTACCCCGAGCTCGTCGTCGACTACAAGGACCTCACCGACCGGCGCCGCGGTCAGCTCGACGAATCGCTGCGGGCCGAGATCGCCTGGGTCGAGGGCCATTTCCGGACGCTGGACGTCGACGGCTCGGTCAAGGTCGGTGACCCGGTGGAGGTCCTGCGCGACGCCACCCGCTCCGCTCAGCTGACCGTGGTCGGGTCCCGCGGGCGCGGCGCGCTCAAGAGCGCTCTGCTCGGCTCCACCTCCCGGGCTCTCCTCCATCATGCGGAAGGCCCCGTGATGGTGGTGCCGCCGCTCGATGACGAACGGCTCCACGATCAGCCCGAGCAGCGCTGACTGGCGGCCCTATCTTTCTTCGCGTTTTGGAGAGATGATGGAGGCACGCATTCGATCGGGTGTGAGGGGGATGTCATGGATCTGCTCGTACTGTTCTTCATCTGCATGTTCTTCACGGCCGTCGTGTTCGTCATCGGCCGCTTCGCCTGCCCCCGATATGATCGCGTCCCGCTGTTGGAGGTCGATCATGTCATCGCGTGGACGACGCTGCGCCGAGGCTGGCACGCCCTGGGCGCGTTCGGCCCGCTGACGAACATCACCGACGAATCCCCGGACGGCAATCCGGCCTGAGCCCTCAGACCGTGACCGCGGGGGCGAAGGCCGCGACGTCCCAGTTCTGCATCGCGTGGGCCGAGGCCCAGAAGTGGAGCTCGTAGACACAGGCCTGTTCGAAGGCGGCGCGCATCCGGGCGGCGTCCTCGGCGGGGGCGGTCTCGAGTTCCTGCTCGAGGATCTGCACCGCCTGCCGGGTCGCCTCGTCGAACTCCGGCGCGTCGTAGGTTTCGACCCAGGTTCGGTAGGGGTGGTCGTCGCTCATCTGCCCGGCCTTCTCGACGAGCACCTTGCCCATGTGCGCGTACACCCAGAAGCACGGCAGCACCCCGGCGACTCCCTCCCCGTAGGAGCGGCCGGCGGCCGTCGCGACGAGGAACGAGACGTAGCCCAAGGTCGTCGGCGAGGCCTTGATCTCCGCACCGCCGGCGAGGAGGATCTCATGCGCCGCCCGCAGGCGCGCATCGGCGAGCAGCTCCTCGTGCATGCCCTCCTCGACCGTGATCGCCTCCGCCGCCGAGTTCGCCCAGAACCGCGACTCGTCGCGGTCATCGGCGCGAGCGGCGAGGAAGGACATCGCCTTGGCGTAGCCGGTGAGGTAGATGCTGTCCTGGGTGATGTAGTTGGTGAAGGCGACCGGGTCGAGGCTGCCGTCGGCCAGCTGGCTGAGGAACGGCAGGTTCTCGATCTGCTCGATGATCGTCCGGACGTGGTTCCACAGCTGCGTGGTCTGAGCGCCGGCGGCGAAGTTCGTGGTCATGGGATTGTCTCCTTGGAGTGGCAGCGTCGGGTCGGGCAGGAGCGAGTGGCAGCGTCGGGTCGGGCAGGAGCGAGTCGGTCAGCGGCGAACGATGTCGACCTGGTGGTCGACGGGGCCGTGGGCGTCGTCCGGGTCGAGGCTGACCTGCCAGTCGGCGGCCGACATCAGGGCCCGACCGAGGTAGCTCAGCGCACTGTCCACGGCCTCGGCCAAGAGCCGGCCGTCCACCTCGGCAATGGACTCCTCGTGCCTCAGGTGGGCCACCTCGGCGGTGATCGCCGCGGACAGTGTGCATCCGGTGCCGTGGGTGTTGGGGGTGGAGATCCGCGGATGGATGAACTCGCGGACCGCGCCGTCGGCGGTGACGAGGATGTCGGTGACCTCATCGGCCGAGGCGTGCCCGCCCTTGAGCAGGACCGCCCCGGTGCCGCGGGCGACGAGCTCCCTGGCCTGGTCGAGCATCTGCTCCCGGGTCCGGGCCTCGGGCACGTCGTCGCCGAGGAGCAGGGCCGCCTCGGGGAGGTTGGGGGTGATCAGGTCGGCCACCGGCAGCAGTCGCCCCCGCACCGCTTCAACGGCGTCGACGTCGAGCAGCCGATGCCCGGAGGTCGCCACCATCACCGGATCGACGGTGTAGAAGCCGAGGTCGGAGTCGGAGGCACGGGCGACGACCAGTTCGACGAGGGATCTGGTGCCGAGCATCCCCGATTTCGTCGCATCCACCGGCATGTCCCCGAGCACGCTGTCGAGCTGGGCGGTGACGAAGTCCTCGTCGACCGGGTGGACGCGGGAGACTCCGTGCGTGTTCTGGGCGACCAGCGCGGTGATGGCCGTGGTGCCGAGCACCCCGCGGGCGGTGAAGGTCTTGAGGTCGGCGTGGATCCCGGCTCCGCCGCTGGGGTCGGTGCCGGCGATGGACAGGGCGATCGGCGGGCGGGCGGTCACTGGCCACCGCCCTCGCTCGCCCGGTCCCCGGTGTAGCCGGTGAGGAGCTCGGCCGCGGCGGCGGCGGGGTCCGCGGCCCGGCAGATCGCGGAGACGACGCAGATCCCGATCAGTCCACGTCCCCTCAGCTCGCCGGCGTTGGCCGTGCTGATCCCGCCGATCGCGACCGCCGGCAGGCCCGCGGCGGCGGTGAGCTCGCCGAGGCGCTCGGGGCCGATGCCGCCGGGAGCGTCGGCCTTCGTCGTTGTGTCGTAGACGGGCCCGATGCCGACGAGGTCGACGACGCCGGACTCCCGGGCCGCGGCGAACTCGGCGGCGGTGGCGGCCGAGAGACCGAGCAGGGGCTCGGGGCCGATGAGCGCGCGCACCTGTTCGACCGGGGTGTCGGTCTGGCCGACGTGGATGTGCACGGGTGTGCCGGCGGCCAGCAGACGCTGTGCGACGGCCACGCGGTCGTTGAGGACGACAGGCACGTGGCGGTCGGTGCCGGCGGTGGCACGGTCGACGGCGGCGATGACCTCGCGGGCCAGGGTGTGGAAGTCCGCGTCGTCGATGTCCTTGTCGCGCACCTGCACGATGCCGACTCCCCCGGCCACGGCCGCCTCCACCGTCTCGGCCACGGCGCGGCCGGCGCTGCGGCATTGGCCGGTGTCGGTGACGAGGTAGAGCCGGGTGTCGATGCCCGCCAGTCGCGGGGCCGGGCGCGGGGTCGGGGCCGGGCGCGGGGTCGGGCCGAGGTCGGCGGCGGTCATGACGCGGCGCCTTCGACCGTGCCGGTCTCGAGGCGGGCCTGCGCCAGCTCATCGGCGGTGAGTGCGTGGAGTGCGTCGAGGAACTCGAGAGAGTAGCTGCCCGGCCCCTTCGCCGACTGGCCGGCACGGGCCCCGGCGACCGCGAAGTGGGCGTGGGCGGCGACGACCGCGCTCAGCCTCGCCGAGGCGGTGGCCTCGGCCGTGCTCGCCAGGTACGCGGCGGTGACCGCGCCGAGGGAGCACCCGGTCCCGATGACCAGCGGCATCAGGGCGTGCCCGCCATGGATGCGGACGACCTGATCGGCTCCGTCGATGTGGGCGACGATCGCGTCGACCGGGCCCGACACGGCGACGATCGCTCCGGTCGTCGCCGCGAGGTGGGCTGCGGCCGGGAGGACGGCGTCCACCTCGTCGGTGGAATCGACTCCCCGGCCGCCGAGACCGAAGCCGGCCAGCGCCGCGATCTCCGAGGCGTTGCCGCGGATCGCGGTCGGACGGGCGGCTGCGGCGCGGCGGATCCGGGTGGTCCGGTAGTCCGCGGCGCCGATGCTCACCGGGTCGAGGACCCAGGGCTTCGAATGGGTGGTCGCGGCCTCGATCGCGGCGTCGGCGGCGAGGAACTGGTGGCTCGTCGCCGTCCCGAAGTTGACGAGCAGGCCGGAGGAGATCTGCGTGAACTGCGCGGCGTCGGCCTCATGGTCGAGCATCGCCGGGGCGGCCCCCACCGCGAGCAGGACGTTGGCGCTGAACTGCTGGACCACGGTGTTCGTGATGCATTGGATCAGAGGATTGGTCGCACCCAGCCGTCGGTGCGCAGAATGCAGGTCGATGTCAACCATGACGATCCCTTCGCTAGTGTTGCCCAGATCAGGTTCGATGGGTGTCTTCTCAGCCTGCGCCCTGGCGCATGGCACCCCATGTCATAGCTCACGACTGTAGCAGGCTCGCCTCAGGGTGGGCGAGTCGCGACCGGAAGCCGGCCCCGCCTGTCATCAGCGCGATGTACCGGCACCAGCGCCCCGCAGGAGGGCGCTGGTGCCGGATCACCGCGCTGTTACGTTCAGCGAGCCACCGGGTTGGCCATCGCCCCGGCGTAGAGCAGGGATTCGGCCTGGTTGCCGATGTCGACCATCTCGAGTGTGTTGCGCAGCTGCAGCCGGTTGAGGCAGGAATGGGCTAAGGTCCCGGCCCGCAGGTCGACGTCGCCGGCCAGCCCACGGGCGAACTCGGGGTGCGCGGCCTCGTACTCATCGAGGACGTCGGCGACGAGGCGCCAGAACGTGTGCGCGGCCATCACGCCGTCGGTGTCGAGGATGCCGGCCAGGTGCCGGAGCACCCCGTCGAACATGTCGGTGAAGACGGACAGCGCCTTCTCCTCACCGGTGACCAGCGAGCGGATCCGCTCGACCGCGGCAGGCAGCTGCCGGTGCCCGAGCACCGCCACCTCCTCGCCGATGTCCTTCATGAAGACACCGGTGACGGTGTGGTCCTCGAGCACGAGGATGAGGTTCTCCCCGTGGGGCATGAAGACGAGGTCGTGGGCGAGGAGACCGTGCACGAGCGGATGGAGGTAGGCGCGCAGGCAGTCCCGCACCCACTCGTGCGGGGTGCGTCCGGAGGCGCGGATGAGCTCGCTGGCATACGACACGCCCCGGTGGTCGCGGTGGAGCAGCGCCGCCATGGTGATCAGCCGCTGGTTCGCCTCGATCATCGGCAACGGGTTCTCCCGCCACAAGGCGGCGAGCATCTTCCGGTGCGGGTTCGAACTCGGCGTGCGGTGGTAGACGTCGCCGGTGTAGCCGATCGCGGAGCGTTCGCGCAGGAGCCGGAAGCCCGCGGCACCGAACCCGGGGTCCGAGTCGACGAGGTCGGCGACCCAGTCGTTGATAGCCGGGGTCGCGCGCATGTACTCCGGCGACAGTCCCCGGAGGAAGCCCATGTTCTGGACCGCGAGCGCCACCTTGACGTACGGCGCCCCGGCGCGGGAGTGGTTGAAGAACGTGCGCAGGGACTGCTGCGCCTGATGGTCCTCCAGCCCGGGTCCCAGCGGGAGCAGGTCGCCGCGGGCGACGTCGGCGGAGAAGGTGATGGCCAGACGGTGGTCGGCCTGCCAGGGATGGACCGGCATGAGGTGGAAGTCCTCGGGGTCGTGACCGGCGGCGCGGATCCGGGAATCGAAGAGCTCACGTTCGGCCGGGCTCAGCGCCCGTTCGAGATGACTCGCCTCGGTCAGCCCCGCGCCGAGCGACAGGTGCGTGTGCTCCCGGCGGGCGGCGACCCATTCGAGGCGGTTGCGCTGCCCGGCTTCCGGGGCCCACTTCCGGTAGTCGCGCAGGGAGAAGCCGATCCGGCCGTTGTTGGCGAGGAATCCGGGGTGTCCCTCGGTCATCGTCGCCTCGGTGGTCTGGAAGTCCGCGGCCAGCAGCTGGGTCGAGGTCGGCCGCTGCCCCGACCACGCCTCGTGGAGCTTGAATGCCGCCCCGGCCAGGGTCGAGGCGAGCTCTTCGAGGTAGGTGGACAGCAGCTCATCGGGCACGCCGAGGGCGGTCTGGAGTTCGAGGACGAGCTCCTGGACGTCGAGGGGCACCTCGGCGTCGTCGCGGAACCGGCGGACGCTGTCCTCGTCGATGGCCCAGTGCTCGAGCGGGAGCACCTTCGCCGCGAAGACATAGCGAACGGACGATCCCGGGATCCGCAGTTCGTAGACGCCGGACGACTCCGGCAGCGCCTTCTCCGGCTCCACGCTCTCCGATGCCGCCGTCTCGGGCTCTGCCGTCTCCGGTTCCACCTTCTCGGGGTTGATGAGCCGCTCGTGGCTGAACTCGGCGAGCGCCTTGGCCACCAGGTGGCGCTGCGCGACGGCGAACGTCTCCGCGCTGAGATGCGAGCAGTCAACGCCCGCATCCTCCCCATGCCGCGGCTCCGGAGCGGCAGCCGGCGGCTCCGGTGCGGCAGCCAGCGGCTCCGGTGCGGCAGCCGGCGGCTCGGCCACCAGCGACGCCAGGGCGCTGGCCGCGAAGTCCCCCCGAGTGCAGACGCTGACCAGCGCCCGCTTCACCACTCCGTCCTGGATGATGTCGGCCTCCCGGACGGGGCGGAACCCGGCGGCGGCGTTCTTCGCCAGGATCGCGGCATTGCGGACATCGGGTTCGACGACCACTCGCGCTCCCCCACGACCGCCGCGGGCGCCTGGGCGCAGGCAGAAGCCGATGACCTCGGCCATGATGCGGTCGGTGAGGCCGCGCACCGGCTCCCCCTGCGACGGAGCGACGAGCAGGTGCATCCCGATGTCACCCGGCCGGTCATCGATGACCCCGGCGGGGATGAGACTGGACGGGGCGTAGGTCTCGACGTAGAAGCACCGGTGGCCGTCCACCGTGCCGACCCATCCGTTGTCGTCGGGCGAGCGGCGGATGGTCTCGAGGTACTCGCGCACCTCGGATTCGCCGAGTTCGGTCATCTGCCAGTAGCGGGAGCGCTCGTCGCTGAGCCAGGAGTGGATCAGCGCGGCGTCCTGCCCGGGATCCATCGGTTCGATGCCGATGTCGGCGGTGAGCGCGTCGACGTCCCGGAGGATGGTCACAGGCTCCGATGCGGCGTCTGGTGCGGCGGCGTGCTCCGGTGCGGCGTGTTCGAGGGTGTGGCTCATGCGGGTGTCATCTCCTTGGTCGGCAGCGTCTCGGTGATGGGGTCTCCCGGTTCCTCTCCCGGCGGGACCCCGAAGGTCTGGAAGGCGATCCTCCGCTCGATCGGGTAGGGCTCACGGCCGGTCACCGCGGCCAGCACGACCGAGGCCCGCCACGGTCCGAATCCCAGGTCGGGGGCGGTGACTCCGTGGGTGTGCTCCTCCCCGTTGAGGACGTGGAGGTCGCCGGCGTCGTTGATGGTGTACTCCCGGCTGACGTCGAGTCGTCCGTGCCTGTCCCTGCGCACCTCGGCGCCCAGGGGGCTGAGGAACTCGGGCACGTGGGACCGGTAGCCGGTGGCGGCGACGACGGATCGGCTGCGCAGGTCGAAGGTCCGCCCCAGGGGCTGATTGCGAAACCGGAGCACGTACTCTCCGCTGTCGTGGGCGGCGGTTCTCAGCTCGGCGTCGGTGAGGAGGTTCGTCGGCAGGCGCCGGCCGCCCCGGCTGAGCCGGTAGAGCGTGTCGTGGATGTCGTCGATGAGGTCGGCGCTGATGCCCTTGTAGAGGCTGCGCTGCTCCCGGCCGACCTCGTCGCGCAGGTCATCCGGCAGGACCCGGAAGTGATCCGTGTATTCCGGCGAGGTCATCTCGAGGGTGAGCTTGGTGTATTCCATCGGGAAGAAGCGGGGTGAACGGGTCACCCAGTCGATGCGGACATCCCGGCTGACGGCCTCCTCGATGAGGTCGCGGTAGATCTCCGCCGCGGACTGCCCGCTGCCGATGATCGTCACACTGCCGCTCTCAAGCAGCTCTTCCCTGTGCTCGAGGTAGTCGGCGGTGTGGATGACCGGACCCGCGCCCGGCGTCTCCAGGCCCTGCAGGGCAGGCGGAGTGACCGGAGCCGTGCCGACGCCGAGAACGACGTGGCGGGCATGGTAGATCTCCTCGCCGAGGCGCACGCCGGTGCCGTCTCGCACCTCGGCGACGATCGTGAAGACCGAGCCCTGACGCGTCACCGAGGTGACCTCGCGGTTCCATTTGAGCGTGTCCAGCTGCGCGGCGACCCACCGGCAGTACTCGTCGTATTCGGAGCGCAGCGGATAGAACGACTCCCTGATGTAGAACGGGTAGAGCCGGCCCTTCTCCTTGAGGAACTGGAGGAAGGAGAGCTTCGAGGTGGGATCGGCCATCGTCACGAGGTCGGCGAGGAAGGGCACCTGGACCGTCGATCCCTCGATCATCATTCCCGGGTGCCAGCGGAATTCGGGTCTGCGGTCGAGGAACACGGCGTCGACGTCGGGCAGCGGGTCCGCGAGCGCGGCCAGGCCCAGACCGAAGGGCCCGATGCCGATCCCGACGAGATCGAGGACATGGTCGGAGCTGTCGCCGAGGTCGCGGATCCGGATGTCGTCATTGGTGCGGGCATCACGGATGCGCACGTTGCCCGTGGTCTCGACCGCGCGCTCGGCTCTGCTGATGCCGCCGTGGTCGGCAGGGTGTTGAGGGGTGGCTGTCATGCGGTCTCCTCCAGGGGTTGCGTTCGCTTTCGCGACTCTCACTGATGCTCAGAGAGCCGGGACCGAAGAACTTAGGACATCCTTCTTTAGGGAAACCTACCCTAACTTAACGGTCCTGCGAGTGTGCTCTGCGTCACGTTCGCACGGCTGTGAATACAGCGGGGCCCGGTGCACGTGCGTGCACCGGGCCCCGATCTAAGGGAGGAGGCGAGCAGAACAGGCCGCCCTGCGGCCTGCGTTGCGCGCCGTGGTCACCTGCTCGTGTAGTTGGGCGCCTCGACGGTCATCTGGATGTCGTGCGGGTGGCTCTCCTTGAGTCCGGCCGTGGTCAGGCGGACGAACTTGCCCTTGGCCTTGAGCTCGTCGATCGTGCGCGCACCGACGTAGAACATCGACTGCCGCAGTCCGCCGGTGAGCTGATGGGCGACGTGCTTGAGGTGTCCGCGGTAGGCCACCCGGCCCTCGATGCCCTCCGGGATCAGGTCGGTGTCGGTGGCGATGTCGGCCTGGAAGTAGCGGTCCTTCGAGTACGACTTGCCCTTGCGCGGCGCCATCGCGCCCAGGGAGCCCATTCCGCGGTAGGCCTTGTACTGCTTGCCGTTGACGAAGATCAGGTCGCCGGGCGACTCGCTGCAGCCGGCCAGCAGGGAGCCGAGCATCACGGTGTCGGCACCGGCGACCATCGCCTTGGCGATGTCGCCCGAGTACTGGAGCCCGCCGTCGCCGATGACCGGGACCCCGGCGGGGCGCGCGGCCTGAGCGGCGAGGTGGATGGCGGTCACCTGGGGCACGCCGACGCCGGCGACCACGCGGGTCGTGCAGATCGAACCGGGTCCGACGCCGACCTTGATGGCGTCGACTCCGGCGTCGATGAGCGCCTGGGCACCCTCCTTGGTCGCGACATTGCCGCCGATGATCTGGACGTTCCTGAAGGCGGGGTCGGCCTTGAAGCGCCGGATCGTGTCGGTCACCCCGCGGGCGTGTCCGTTCGCGGTGTCGACGACGAGGACGTCAACGCCGGCTTCGGCGAGCAGTCCGGCGCGCTCGTAGGCGTCGCCGTAGAAGCCGACGGCCGCGCCGACGCGCAGGCGGCCCTCATCGTCCTTGGTCGCCAGCGGGTACTCCTCGGTCTTGACGAAGTCCTTGACGGTGATGAGGCCCTGGATGACATTGTTCTCGTCGACCAGCGGCAGCTTCTCGACCTTGTGCTTGGCCAGCAGGTCGAACGCGCGGTCGGCCGACACGCCGACCGGGGCGGTGACCAGCGGCATCGGGGTCATCGTCTCGGCCACGGTGCGGTGCGGGTACTGGCTGCGGGTGACGAAGCGCAGATCGCGGTTGGTCACGATGCCGACGAGGACGTTGTTCTCATCGACGACGGGCAGCCCGGAGATCCGGTACCGGCCGCAGATCTCGTCGAGCTCCTCGAGGGTCTTGTCCGGGGTGATCGTCAGGGGGTCGTTGATCATTCCCGACTCGGAGCGCTTGACGTAGTCGACCTGATCGGCCTGGTCCTCCTTCGACAGGTTGCGATGGATGATGCCGAGGCCGCCGATGCGGGCGAGGGCGATCGCCATCCGCGATTCCGTCACGGTGTCCATAGCCGCCGAGACCAGCGGGATGTTGAGCTCGATCTCCTTGGTCAGGCGGGTCGTGGTCGAGGCTTCCGAAGGGATGACATCGGTGTCACCGGGCAGGAGAAGGACATCGTCGTACGTGAGTCCCGTGAGGGAGAACGGATCGTTTGCGGCCTGTGTTTCCTGCTCCGGGATCCCCATGAGTAGTGCCTTTCGACGCGGTGAGTTCGGTGGGTCAATGCTATCGAACCGGAACAAGCGTTAGCCACAAGTTCAAGCACCGCGCACTGTGAGTCTGCCGACACGAAGTGTCCGGATTCTCCGGCCCTCGCCGAGGTGGTGTTCGACTCAGTATCCCTCGCCGACGGAGCGGGCGAGGTCGAGGGTCGAGGCTTCGGAGTCGTCGAGGTGGATGCGCAGCAGCCCTTCGGCGCCGTGCCGGTCCCCCGATTTGATCCGGTCGAGGATGTCCCGGTGCGGGTTGGCCCAGTGCGAGTGGTACTTGCCCGGTTCCTTCGACCGGGAGAACGTCGTCGACAGCCGGGCGAGGAGGTTGAGGTAGAACTCGTCGAGCAGGGGGCTGCCGAGCAGTCCGACGATCGCCCGGTGGAAGGACATGGAATGCTCGACCGCGTCGGCCCAGCCCTCATCGGCGGGGGCGGTCTCGGCCCGGACGACGGCGGCCTCGACCCGCGCCATCGCCTCGTCGGTGGCGTCCTGGGATTCCTGCACCGCGCGGATCTCGAACACGCGGCGGGCACGGTAGAGGTCCTTGAGCTCGTCGATGCCGAAGGTGCGGACGAAGAATCCGCGGTTGGGCTCCTGGACGAGCAGACCCGCGTGACGGAGCAGGCTCAGCGATTCGCGGGCGGTGTTGCGGGAGACGTTGAATTCCTTGGCCACCGCCCCATCGCGAATCGGGCTGCCGGCAGGGTACTCACCGGTCGTGATCCGGGTGCGGACACGACTGACGATCGACTCCGAGGTGCATCCGTGGGCAGAATCTGGCATATCCATAGGCTACCTTCTCCCCGTGGGAGTTCTGTGAGGCGACGACAAGAGTCGTCGCCGAGGTGGCCATGACCTCCGCCGAGGCCGACGGCCCAGGCCTTCGCCGAGGCAGTCGCCGACCACGGTCTCCCCGCTTCCGGTCGTCGTCGCCAGGAGTCAGCGGATGATGCGGAATCGCAGGTGGGTCGCGTTCGGTGTCGCGACGGCTCCGATCCGCTCGAGCCGGAATAGTCCGCCGAGGTGGGCGAAGAGGCGAGTGCCCTCCCCGAGGAGGACGGGCGCCAGGTGGATCTGGATCTCGTCCATCAGTCCGGCCGCGATGCACTGCTGTGCGGCGCTGGCGCCGTGGACGGCGACCACCTTGTCCCCTGCCGTGGCTTCTGCCCGTGCCACGGCTGAGCGGATGCCGTCGGTGACGAAGGTGAAGACCTCGGGCGCCCGCACGGTCTCGGGGTCCGGCACGGAGTGGGTGAGCACGAAGCACGGCGTGCGGCCCACCGGTCCTGCCTCGCCCCACCCTCCGTCTCCTTCGGCCAGGTCGTAGGAGCGCCGGCCCATGAGCACGGCTCCTACCCCCTCTCCCATTCCGCTGAGCACCTCGATGTCGCGAGGGTCAGGCGTCTCCAACCATCTGTGCAGCACCTCCCCGCCCTCGCCGAGCTGCTGGGCGCGGGTGACGTTCGGGCCGGTGACGAACCCGTCAAGGGACATGGAGATTGCTGCGGCTACGGTGCTCATGGCGACTCCTCAGGTCGTGCGTTCGATTCGGACAGGGGCTCCCGATCTGCTGCCTGCTGGGCGCTTCACGTGGTGCCTCCTATACACACGTCGTCCGGCCCGCCCCCAGATCGACAGCGATCGTGAGGAAACCGGACCGGTGATCGGTTCGGCCCCTTGCGCCCGCTCGCCGTCCCTTGAAGACTGGGAACCACGAGAGCGATTCGAAGGGGATCCGGACGGGACAGCGAGGGACCGGAGAGGGGGCCGATGCGATGAGTGAGAACGCGCCGTCACTGTTCGAGCCGGACGAGGCGGGTCGTCCGCTCGCCGATCGGCTGCGTCCGCAGACCCTCGAGGAGGTCGTCGGTCAGGACCATCTCCTCGGCGCGGATGCCCCGATCGGGAGGATGGTCGCCGACCATCGTCTGGTCTCCATGGTGCTGTGGGGCCCTCCCGGCTGCGGGAAGACGACGATCGCGCGCCTGCTCGCCGAGCGCACCGGCCTGGTGTTCGAACCGCTCTCGGCGACGTTCTCCGGTGTGGCGGAGCTGCGCAAAGTGTTCCAGGCGGCCGGCAAGCGTCGCGAGATCGGGCAGGCCACCATGCTGTTCGTCGACGAGATCCACCGGTTCAACCGCGCCCAGCAGGATTCGTTCCTGCCCTATGTCGAGGACGGCACGATCGTGCTCGTCGGCGCGACGACGGAGAACCCCAGCTTCGAGCTCAATGCCGCTCTCCTCTCGCGCTGCCAGGTCTTCGTCCTCAGACGCCTCGACGAATCCGCCCTTGTCGCCCTCATCGAGCGGGCAGAGCAGGCGACGGGCAAGCCGCTGCCCCTGACCGCAGAGGCCCGCCAGGCGCTCATCGCGATGGCCGACGGTGACGGCCGCTACCTGCTCAACCTCATCGAACAGCTGCAGACCGTCACCGAGACGCTCGACGGCGCGGGGCTCGCGCAGCTGGTCCAGCAGCGGGCCCCGGTCTACGACAAGTCGCAGGAGGGCCATTACAACCTCATCTCCGCACTCCACAAGTCGATGCGCGGCTCGGATCCCGATGCCGCGCTCTACTGGCTGGCCCGCATGCTCGACGGCGGAGAGGATCCGCTCTACATCGCCCGCAGGCTGGTCAGATTCGCCAACGAGGACATCGCCATCGCCGATCCCCAGGCCGTGCACCAGGCGATTGCGGCCTGGGACGTCTACGAGCGCCTCGGCTCCCCCGAGGGCGAGCTCGCGATCGCCCAGGCAGTCGTGTACCTGGCGACGGCGCCGAAGTCGATCGCTGTCTACCGCGGGTTCAACGCCGCGACAAGGCTCGCGAAGCGCACGGGTTCGCTCATGCCACCCGAGCACATCCTCAACGCCCCGACCAAGCTGATGAAGAGCCTCGACTACGGCAAGGACTACGAATACGACCCGGACTCCCCGGGCGGGTTCTCCGGCGCGGACTACTTCCCCGAAGGCATCGAACGCGAGAAGCTCTACCGGCCCACCGGCAACGGCTACGAGCGGGTCATCGGCGAGCATGTGGCCGAATGGGACCGTCTCCGGCGGGGCAGGCGCGACGCCGAGGGCTAGCCATTCATCCCAGACGAAGCGTGGTCTCGAACCGGCGCTGCTCCCCGGTGAGCGGATCGGTGAAGCCGATCGAAGACGCGAGCAGCTGCAGCGGCGAGGTGAAGTCATAGGGGTCAGGGCTCAGGTCCACCGGATAGACCGGGTCGCCGAGGATGGGCAGGCCCAGCGAGGCCATGTGCACTCTGAGCTGATGCGTTTTGCCCGTCACCGGTTCGAGTTCGTACTCACCCACCGCATGCCGCGGCGAGGGTGCATCGAACCGCCCCAGGAACCGGATGCGGCTGTGCGCGTTCGGTTCACCGTCGACCTCGAGGACCTGCCGACCGCCGCTCGGCTTGACCAGTCGCGAGCGGGCCTCCCGCGGGAAGTCGAGGTCCGCGGGCGGCAGTGGGGCGAGCGCCCGATAGGTCTTCGTGACCAGCCGGTCCTGGAACAGACGCTGATAGGTCCCTCGCGTCGCCACCCGCTTCGACAGGATGATCAGTCCCGCCGTGATCCGGTCGAGGCGGTGGATGGCGACGAGGTCGAGCAAGCCGAGTTCGACGCGCAGTCGGGTGACGACGCATTCGCGGACGAACCGGCCGTTCGGGGTGCTCGCGAGGAAGTGCGGTTTGTCGACGACGAGCAGATCGTCGTCCTCGAACACGATCACCGGGTCGAAGGGAATGCGCTCTTCGGCCGGGACCGGCCGGTGGAAGAAGTAGAACCCGCCCGGAGTGACCGGGTCGTCCCAGCCCACCCTCTCCCCCGCCTCGTCGCACATCTGTCCTGCGGTCAGCAGGCTCCGGTGGTCGTCGATGGGAGCGTCGGGGAACTCGTCCTGCAGCCACGCTCCGATCGTGGCGGGAACCGGCAGGTCGGCCTTGGCGTGGGTCGCCCTGCCCCCGGGCGCCCGCAGCAGGGTCGCCGAGATTCCCTCACGGGGCGGGAGCGGGCTGCGGGGCATTGCTCAATGGTAACGTCCCGCCCCGCGCGCAGCTGTCCCGTCGCGCGCGGGGCTCACATCACACCGCCTCGAGCGCCTCGATGGGGTTGATCGACGTCGCCGTCTTCGCCGGTGCCCGGCCGGCCAGGGCCACTGCGAGCAGCGAGCCGGGAACGACCACGGCCAGCACCCACCACGGCAGGGACGGGGCGAAGAATCCTGTCAGCGGCGAGATCACCGCCAGCGCCCCGATCCAGCCGTAGAAGACACCGAGCGGCACCGCAACCGAACACGCGACGACCGTCAGCTGCAGACCTTCGCTGAGCACCATCGATCTCACCTTCCCGGGCGCCTGTCCCAGCGCCATGAGGAGGCCGATCTCCTTGGTCCGCTGCCGCACCGACAGGGTGAGCGCGTTGACCACGCCGATGACCGCGATGATCACGGAGAAGAGCACCATCCCGAGGAAGAACAGCATCGTCCGGTCGATGACCTGCATGATCTCGTCCCCGACGAGCTCCAACCCTGCCTCCCCCAAGGTCCGCGCGTAGATCACGAGCTGGTCGCGGAAGGTCGTCATCGCGGTCGCGAACATCGTGACGAGGGTGATGCCGATGATGAGGCCGATGACCGTGCGGGCGCTGCGGAGCGGATGCCGGTCGATGTTCTTCGCCGCCAACCGCGCCGAGGCACTCCGTCCCAGGAACCGGCCCACGAGGCGCTGCAGGGGTGGGAGGAACCAGGCGCTGCCGATGATGAGTCCGAGGAACGAGCACGCGCCTCCCGGGGTGGCGATGAGAAGCCCCGCCGGGTTCGTCAGTGCGACGCCGAGGAACGCGCCGCCTCCGAGCATGATCAGGCCGAGGGTGAGCAGCACCAGGGCGAGCCCAAGCGAGCGTTTCGAGGACCGCAGGTCCTCCGACCGCTGTTCGACGGCCTGCGAGGTCGCCTCGATCGGGGAGATCCCGGAGATCCGCTTGGCGCCGAGGAAGGCCGCGTACCAGGTCACTGCGACGGTGGCCACGGCGGGCACGAACATCTGAAAGCTGCCGAGACCCGGCTCAGCGGTCACCGTGTCTCCCAGGAGAGCGAGCGTGACCAGAGCCAGACCGGTCGACACGAGCACCGCCGCCAGGGTGGCGGGGATCGACACGATGAGCCCTTCCACGCCGGCCGCGCGGCGCAGCCGCTTCGTCGACGCCCCGATGAGCCGCAGCAGGGCGAGCTGACGGCTGCGGCCGGCGATGATGATGCTGAAGGTGTTGGCGATGACGATGCTGGAGACGAACAGGGCGATGAGGAAGAACGTCATCCCGACGATCGTGATCATCAGGGTCGCGGAGTCGGAGCCGGAGACCACCGCGGCCGAGCGCATCCAGGCGCTGAGGATGCCGATGCCCTGCATGATCGCGGTGCCGAACAGGGCGGCGATGAAGACGACGAGGAAGCTGGGGGCGAACTGGCGGGGATTCGCGCGGATCTCTCGGACCGGATTCACCGTGCCTCCACCTGATCGCCGGGGCCGGTCGCGATGCCGGAGCCGGTCGCGGCGGCTTCGAGGTCGAGCATCGTCCGGGCGACCTCCTCGGCGCGGATCGTCCCGGTCAGCTCGGTGACGGGCCGCCCGTCGGCGAGGAACACGACGCGAGAGGCCGAGGAGGCGACGAGCGGGTCGTGGGTGACGAGCACGATGCTCTGGCCGAGGTCGCGCACCGCCTCGGACATGAGCCGCATGACCTCGCGTCCCGAGCGGGAGTCGAGGTTGCCCGTCGGCTCGTCGGCGAAGAGGATGTCGGGCCGGGTCGCCAGGGCGCGGGCGATCGCGACGCGCTGCTGCTGACCACCGGAGATCTCGCTGGGACGGTGGTCGCGTCGGTGGGCGATGCCGAGACGGTCGACGAGGTGATCGACCCATTCGCGCTCCTGTGCGCTCGGCTTCCGGTCGTCGAGCTCGAAGGGCAGCAGGATGTTGTCGATGACGTCGAGGGTGGGGATGAGGTTGAAGGCCTGGAACACGAAGCCGATCTTGCGCCGCCGCAGCTTGGTCAGCTCCTCATCGTCCAGGGAAGAGATCTCCCGGTCGCCGATGTGCACCCTGCCCGAGGTGGGGGTGTCGAGTCCGGCCATGATGTGCATGAGCGTCGACTTCCCGGATCCGGAGGGTCCCATCACCGCGGTCATCTCCCCGGCCCTGATGTCGAGGCTCACGTCGTGCAGGGCGGTCACCGACATGTGCGCGGTGGCGTAGGTCTTCGTCACTTCGCGCACCCGGGCGATCGGGGGCGCCGAATAGGTGGTGGGAGCGGCCGCACGGGTCGGAGACGGTCGCGATCGGGTGGGAGCTGCTGCTTCGGGAAGGGGCTGGGTCACTGGTTCACCTTGGTCTTCGCTGTCGGGGTCTGTTCCAGGCTATTGAGTGCGGAATGTCGTGACTGTGCAGTAACCCTGACGTCCGCCGCGGGAAAACCCGACACCTCGGTGCCCTGTGAGCACACGAGCGGCCCGGAACCGAAGTTCCGGGCCGCTTGTGAAACGTGACGAAGAGTCAGACCGAGATCAGTCCTCTTCCTCTTCCTTCTTCTCGACGACCAGGGTCTCGGTGGTGAGAACCAGGGCGGCGATCGAAGCGGCGTTGCGCAGCGCCGAACGGGTCACCTTGACCGGGTCGATGATGCCCGCGCCGATGAGGTCGCCGTAGGAGTCGGTGGCAGCGTTGTAGCCCTGCCCCGACTCGAGCTCTTCGACCTTCGAGACCACGACGTAGCCGTCCTGGCCGGCGTTCTCGGCGATCCAGCGGAGCGGCTGGACGACGCCGCGGCGGACGATGTCGGCACCGGTGGCCGCATCGCCGGACAGTCCCAGGTCGTTGCCCTCGAGGACCTTCGCGGCGTGGATCAGAGCCGATCCACCACCGGCGACGATGCCCTCTTCGATGGCGGCCCGGGTCGCCGACACTGCGTCTTCGACGCGATGCTTGCGCTCCTTGAGCTCCACCTCGGTGGCGGCGCCGACCTTGATGACTGCGACACCGCCGGCCAGCTTGGCCAGGCGCTCCTGCAGCTTCTCGCGGTCCCAGTCGGAGTCGGTGTTCTCGATCTCCGAGCGGATCTGGGCGACGCGACCGGCGACATCCGCATCGGACCCGGCACCGTCGACGATCGTCGTGTTGTCCTTGGTGACGGTGATGGTGCGGGCGTTGCCGAGCTCTTCCAGGGTGACCTGGTCGAGTTTCATGCCCATGTCCGCGGTCACGACCTGGCCGCCGGTGAGGACGGCGAGGTCTTCGAGGATGGCCTTGCGGCGGTCACCGAAGCCGGGTGCCTTGACGGCGGCGACGTTGATGATTCCGCGCAGCTTGTTGACGACCAGGGTCGACAGGGCTTCGCCCTCGATGTCCTCGGCGACGATGAACAGCGGCTTGCCGGCCTGCTGCACCTTCTCCAGCACGGGCAGGAGCTCCTGGATGTTGGAGATCTTGCCCTGGTTGATGAGGATCAGCGCGTCGGAGAGCACTGCTTCCTGGCGCTCAGCGTCGGTGACGAAGTGCGGGGAAAGATATCCCTTGTCGAACTGCATGCCCTCGGTGATCTCGAGTTCGACATTGGCAGCCTGGGATTCGTCGATGGTGATGACGCCGTCCTTGCCCACCTTGTCGAAGGCGTCGGCGATGAGAGCGCCGATCTCTTCGGACTGGGCGGACAGACCGGCGACGTGGGCGATCTCCGAGGAGTCGGCGACATCGCGGGCGATGGTGCCGAGCTGGTCGGAGACGGCCTCGACGGCGGCTTCGATTCCGCGCTTGAGGGCTCCCGGAGCGGCACCGGCGGCGACGTTGCGCATTCCTTCGTGGACGAAGGCCTGGGCCAGGACGGTCGCGGTGGTGGTTCCGTCACCGGCGATGTCGTTGGTCTTGGTGGCAACTTCCTTGGCCAACTGAGCGCCGAGGTTCTCGTAGGGGTCGTCGATCTCGATCTCACGAGCGATGGTCACGCCATCGTTGGTGATCGTGGGGGCGCCCCACTTCTTGTCGAGAACAACATTGCGTCCGCGAGGTCCCAGCGTCACCTTGACGGTGTCGGCGAGCACGTTCACACCCTTTTCGAGTGCGCGGCGGGCCTCGTCGTTGAATTCTAGAGTCTTAGGCATTCGTCCTCCGTGAAGTTAGAAAATGATTCGCAAAGGATTCAGCCGATGACGGCGAGCACGTCACGAGCCGAGAGCACGAGGTATTCCTCGCCACCGTGCTTGACTTCGGTGCCGCCGTACTTCGAGTAGATGACGCGGTCGCCGACGCTGACGTCGACCGGAACGCGGTTTCCGCTGTCGGACACGCGGCCGGGACCGACTGCGACAACTTCGCCTTCCTGAGGCTTCTCCTTGGCGGTGTCGGGGATGACCAGACCGCTGGCAGTGGTCTGTTCTGCTTCGACCTGACGGATAACGATCCGATCTTCGAGTGGCTTGATGG
>JAPSIC010000186.1 GCA_031179165.1 Brevibacterium sp. | reverse complement strand
CCCTCGCGATCCCTGCAGCTGTGGAAGGAGCTCAGCGCCATCGTCGAGATCAACGCGGTGGAAGGGCGAGTGCTCTTCGGGCTGGTCACCTGGGCGCAGGCCCTGGGGTTCCGACCGGCGGTCGATCGAGTACTCGCCGCCGGTGCCTGGGCCAACTCCGCGTCGAGGCATGCCGAAGCGGCTCAGCTGCTGCGCGGTTCACAGTACCGAGACGCGGAGATCCTTCTCGAACTCGCTCACGCCGAACGCGGTCTGGGCAATTTCGGGGAGGCGAAGGAGATCACGGATCGCCTCGTCGAGACTGCTGCCAAATCCGAGCTCGAATCCGGTGCCAAGCCCTCTGAAGCAACACTGTCGAAGTTGGCCTGCATCGAACTGCGGCTGACGGATCCGCGCGCACCCGAGACCTTGAAGGCGGTGTGGGTGCGCGACCGGCTCAGCACGGCTGTTGAACGCGGACGACTCGACGTGACGAGAGCGCGGTTCGACATCAAGAGCGGGCGGATCGCTGCAGGACGGGCACTCGCCGAGAGCGTCTACCTTGACCATGCATGCACCACCCGGGATCGCACTCGGGCCTGCGCCCTCCTCGGTGCCACCGAAGTGATGAGCGGGCGGATTCGAGCGGGGCTCGAGCACCTTGTCCACGCCGAGCAGATGTTCCAGCTTCCCGGAATGACCAGTGTCGAACTCGAGGACGCCGGTCCACAGTTCTTCCTCGGCCGCTACCTCGCCGGTGAATGGGAAGAAGCGGCCACGTCCCTGCGCTGGATGGAAGTCTCGCCCCAGGTGGCCGAGATCTCATCCGCGCTCATCGACATCCGAAGCGGGCAAGTGGCTCGGGCACATTCGATCCTCGACCGGCAGCGTCGCGATTCGAAGATGCTGGAAATGGTCGACCCCACACGGATCTCTCGGGCCGCGCGGCTGCTGGCGGAAGGGATTCTCGGCAATGGCACGGCCACCCTCGACATACCATCATCCCCACCGCCGATCGGGGCAGAGGGAGGCTTCGCCGCCTACACCTGGTGGGCAGAGGCAGAAGCTCGACTCCTCGAACTCCAGGCGCTGGCCCTGACCAAGCGCGACTCGGCGGCCGGTCAGCTCTACGAACTCGGGCAGAGCGCCGAACAGGCGGGAGCTCGCACTGTCTCGGTCATGGCGTGGATCGATGCGGCCCGCTACGGCCATCAACCAGCGGTGGATGCCCTGGGAGCCGCAGCGGAGCGGGTCGATGGTGGTCCCGGACGGTTCGGCAGAGCGGTTGCCGCCGCATTCTCGAGCGGCGAGCACTGTGCCCTCATCGAGGCGGCACGGGAAGCACTCGCCTTCGGCGCGGTGATTGTGTGCTCAGATCTCGCCAGACTCGCCCGGGCCAGGGCGATCACGCACGGTGACTCGAGCGGGGTCAGGCAGGCGAGGATGCTGATGGAGGCCAGCCTGCGCACCATGCGCTTCAACGTCCCGGGACAGCGTCCGCGCGACGTGCTCACCGAGATGGAGAAGCACCTGATCGACGGTGTCATGGCCGGCGCGAGCAGCGCCGACCTCGGTGAGAAGCTGCACCTGTCCCCGCGGACGATCGAATGGCATCTCAGTCGCATCTACCACCGGCTCCAGGTGAGAAGTCGCCAGGAGCTGCGTGACCTCGTGCGGACATGGGAGGCGTGAGAATGGACATTCATGCAGACGACCGGCCGGTCGGCCTGGCCGAAGAGCTCCAAACCATCTTCGGACGCGAGGACGAACTGCACGCCGTTGAAGCCGCACTGTCCTCTCCGCGCGTGTCGGGGATCGTCATCGAAGGAGAGATCGGCATCGGAAAGACTCTGCTCGCCAGGGAGATTCATCGCCGCCGAGGAGGACGTGACATGTGGGTACGAGCGGATCGAGTGCACAGCAGTGCGCAGTTCGGCGCGTTCGGACTGCTCGTGGACCTCGATGATGAACCAACGACCCTCCTCAGCAGAGTCCTGACGGCCCTGACCGCTTCCGAGGACGCGCCTGTGGTGTTCATCGACGATGCGCAACACCTCGATGTCCACAGTATGCGGGTGTTGTCCCAGCTGGCCGACGACCGCGACATTCGGCTCGTGGCGATGGTTCGCAGAACGACCCGGAACGGGCAGCTGCCCTTCGTCGATCTGGTCGATGAGCAGGTGCTTGACCACATCGTCCTCGAAGTCCTCGATGAACTGCCCTTCCGCCGGCTGATTGAGGACTTCCTCGACGGGATCGCCGCACAGGGCGCGATCGATATGGTCCGTTTCCACTCGGGCGGCAATCCCGGAAAGATGCTCGAGCTCCTGCGTGGCATCCGGCGGAAGAACTGCTTCCTCCTCCGGCAGGGAGTATGGCTGCTCGACGGATTGGTCATCGAATACGACGACCGGGTTCGCGATTTCACACGAGCCGATCTCACCCAGTACTCGGACGAGGAGAAGGAGGCTCTGGAACTCGTCGTCCTCGCCGGTGAGGTCGACGTCGAGCTGATGCTCTCCGCCGGTTTGGGTCAGGCCGCGGATGCGCTGGTCGCCGTCGGCGAGCTGCAGATCGAGGAACGTGAGGCCAAGGCATATATTGCGTTGGAGAACCATGCCGCGGAGACCATCAGGCACACAGTCCCCGTCGGACGCAGTCGGCAGAAGTACGAACTCGTCGCGAGCTGCTCCGATTCCCCGTCCGAGTACTCGCTGATTCTGCGCGCCGAATGGGCACTGGGATGCGGCGCGGGTCTCGATCAGCGAGACCTCACCGCCGCCGCCAGGATCGCCTACCGCCACGGCGAATGGCACCGCGCGCTGCATCTGCTTGCCGAAGTCCCCACCGATCGCATGGCGGCACATGAGCTCTTCGACCTGGCACGACTGTACTGCGACTCGGGACGACTCGCGCTCGGATTGGACGTGCTGGCGCAGTGCGTGGAGAAGGCGTGCTGCCCCGACCTCATCATCGAATCCTTGGTGGTCTGGATGTATCAGGACCCCGAATTCAGGTCACCCGTGATGAGCATCGAGGTCTTCTACCGCGCACTCGAGCGGATACGGACCACCACGGATTCGAGTGGCGCTGACGGCTCCACTGATGACTCCGATTGCTGTACCAGCGGCGACCTCGACGTCGACACCGCGTGGAAGCTTCTCCCACGGGTTGCCGCCCTGAGCGATGGAACGGCAGCCGACCAGCAGCCGGTGCTCGAGGAGATCTTCGATTTGTCTCTGCCGGAGACCTACCGGGTTCTCGCAGCGCTCAGCCATGCCTCGGAGAGGCTGACCGCGGGACGAGGAGGAGAAGCGCTCAAGGCCTTGAACTTCACGAGAAGAAACTGCCGGTCCCTGGGGTCAGGGGTGCTCCTGCTCACGATGATGCAGGTGCGGATCCTGGTGCAGGAAGGTCATCTTGACGAGGCGAAGAGGCGTCTGCGCACACTGCCCACTCATGACACCGCCTATCTCGCTGCTCGAAGCGGACCCAGCGACATTCTCTGGGCGCAGATCCATCTTCTGGAGGGACGTCTGCCAGAAGCCGCACGTGCCCTGCGAGCTGGAGTCGAGGCGCTGGGATGCTGGCACCAGAACTGGCTGCTCGCGGTGGCTCTTGGAACCATCGAGTACGTGTCGATGATCCGGGGAGAGATCGACGCGGCAGACGACTATCACGCGCGCTCCGAGCACCTGCCGCAGGTCGGTCTCCACATGGAGCACGAGCGCGCCCGAGTCCTCGGACTCGTCGCGCGAGCGATGCGCACGGATGATGTTCGTTGCGAGAGCGAGCTCCGGGAGATGCTCACCACTGCCGAGACCGAGGGGGCCCATGGAGTGGCCGCGCTCATCACCATCCTCCTGTTCCGCCATTTCGACGAGGTGGATCCGGAGCGAATGTGCCGGCTGGCTCCGCTGGGAACCGATGACGAGTTCCGCCTGCTCGGTCGACTGGGACCGGCTCTGCGCGACCGCGACAGCGAAGCTCTGTATGATTTCGCCTCGACTTATGGTGCTTCGATGCCCGACCTGGCAGTGAAGTGCAGGGCGATGGCGAGGGAGTTCGACTCAGGAAGCAGGGACGGCGCCCTCTCAAAAGAATGGCAGGCCACCGCTGATCGCCTGACGAAACGTGAACGGCAGATCAGCAACCTCATCGTCTCGGGCAAGTCGAATGCGGAGATCGCCGAGGCACTCGGCGTGGCACTGCGCACGGTCGAAGGCCACACCTACCGCTTGTACCGGAAGCTGGGGATCACCCGGCGGCACGAGGTCGCCGAGGCGCTGCAGCAGTTTGAGCAGTCTGCTTCGACTGAGCTGCGCAGAAGCATAGGGCCTATGCGAGTTGTGGAGAGCCCGTGTTTCCGTAGGATGAGCTTTGACCGATGATGCCGTGCTTGCAACGATCCGCGGAGGCCCGATGAGCTTCGATCTTCCCCCTGTTGTCGATGCTCTCGTCGTCGGAGGAGGTCCGGCTGGACTCTCCGCAGCCACGTGGCTGGGGCGGTATTGGCGTACCACTGTGGTCGTGGACGCGGGGCATCAACGAAATCTGCCTGCTGAACGTGCGCATGGCCTGCTGGGTCGAGACCCGATCACCCCGCAGCAGCTGCTCGTCGACTCCCGCGCCGGGTTGAAGCAGTATCCCCATGTGGCGCTTCGCCACGGGACTGTCAGCGCCCTGTACCAAGATGGTGACGGTCTGTTCCGCGCGATTGTCGACGGTGCCGAGATCCGCGCGGCACGGGTGGTCTTGGCCACCGGGGTGAAAGACCAGTTGCCGCAGATCGTTGGCTTCAGCGACCATTACGGCGTTGACGTTCACCATTGTCCGGCCTGCGAGGGGTACACCGCTCGTGGTCAGGTCGTGATCGTGCTGGGTTCAGGCGCACAACTGCCCGAGTTCGCTGCTGAACTGCTTGACTGGGCTGAGACCGTGCGGATCATCGATGACCCCACCGTCGAGGGAATCACTGACGACCAGCGGACTGCGCTGGCCAGCCACGGGATTGAAGTCGTGGACGGTGTTGCTGAGTCACTGAACGGGGCACCCGGAGCGCTGGCCGGAGTGCGGCTGGCAGATGGGCAGCTGGTAGAAGGTGACACTGTCTTCTTCTCTTACGGCCACCAGCCCGTCCATGACCTCGCCCAACAGCTGGGGTGCGAACTCGACCACGAGGGCAGAATCGTCGTCAACGACTTCCAACTCACCAGCGTCGATGGGGTCTACGCCGCTGGAGACATCACCGCGGGACTGCAGCTGATCCCAGTCGCCATCGGCTCAGGAACAGTCGCAGGAATCGCCTGTGCGACCTCGGTGCGCGGACACCCCACCGACAGCCCAACACCCCACCCGGCCCCACCAGCACACCGGTTCGCTGGTGAATGACCGTTGCCGTTCTGATGCACGGAGGAGAGCAGCGATGATCTCCGCACCCACTACCCGGCACGTCGACGAAGCAGAAGAGGAAATCTGGTCTGACGATCGCGGCAAGATCTCGTTCCGGACCGTTATCGGAGATGACAGCACACCGACGAAAGACCCGAGCACGGCATCCGCAACACCGGAGAGGTTCCCCTCGAATTCGTGTACGAGACGGATTCCATCGACGACGTGGAGTACGTCTGGTCTTAGGCCCATGACGCGCTCTCCCTCGCAGTTCCGGCAGAAACCCTCCAATGGGTCGAAGCCACGATCGAAGTACACCTTGGTGATGAAGCCGAGATCGTCCGCGGGCATGAGGTCGTAGCAGGTCCGCCGAGACGCGGCATGCCCCACCGGTTCTCCGGCGAAGCACGCCGCATTCGCAGTCCGTCCGGCGATTTCCCACTCACCGCGATGCGCGATGGGTCTCACCGCAGACCATGATTGCTCTCACTCGCCGTGGGGCACGACGACGGCCCGGCCGGAGAGTTCGCCGGCCTGCAGCTTCCGGTAGGCCT
>JAPSIC010000185.1 GCA_031179165.1 Brevibacterium sp. | reverse complement strand
CGCACGCTGAAGGCGAGGATGGAGGAGGAGCGGCTGCCGCGCAATGCCGACAAGCGCCGGCACCTCAAGCTCGGCCGCGGATCCCTCTCCGACGTCGAATGGACCGTGCAGCTGCTGCAGCTCCAGCATGCCCATCGCAGCCGGGGGCTGCGCACCACCTCGACCCTGCCCGCCCTGCGGGTCGCCGCGGCTGAGGATCTCATTCCCGCCGAGGACGCCGAGGAGCTCGCGACGGCCTGGCAGCTGGCGACCAACGTCCGGTCGGCAGTGATGCTGTACAAGGGGCGCACGAGCCATTCGCTGCCGACCGAGTACTCGGAGCTCGAAGCCACCGCCCGGCTCCTCGGATATCCCGCCGGCGGCGGCCATGAACTCGAGGACGACTACCTGCGCGCCACACGGCACGCCCGGGCGGTGATGGAGCAGCGGTTCTACGGCTTCGGCTGAGTCGTTGCTCCGCGTTGCCGGCCACGCTCAGTCGTCGAAGTCGAGCCCGAGGAGGGCATTCTCGACGACCTCGGGCAGTGCCGGATGGATCCAGTACTGTCCGCGGGCGACGACGTCGGCGGCCTGCCCGAACGCCATCGCCTGGATCAGGGGCTGGATGATCATCGACGCCGAATGGCCGACGATATGAGCGCCGAGGATCAGGCGGGACCGGCGGTCGGCGATGATCTTCGCGATCCCGGGGTCGTCGGCCATCGCCCAGCCGTAGGCGACGTCCTTGAACTGCTGGACCTTGATGGTCACGGCATGACCGGCGGCGCGGGCCTCGTCCTCCGTCATCCCCACGAATGCGGCCTCGGGGGAGGAGAACACCGCCCCGGGAACCGCGCGGTGCGCAACGGTGGCCAGGTCCGCCTCGGCGGCCGCGCCGGGGGCACCGGCGGCGATGTCGGCCGCCAGATTCGCCCCGACGACCTTCGCCTCATGGTTGGCCACGTGCTTGAGCTGATGGGGCGAGCAGATGTCGCCGAGGGCGAAGACCCCGGGCACGGGCGCGCCGTCGGCGAGCACCCGCAGGTGGGAGTCGACGGCGAGGCGGGAGTCGGGATGGACGTCATAGCCCGCCTCGGCCGCCCCCAGCCCGGCCGTGTTCGGCACCCGGCCGGTGGCGATGAGGACGGCGTCGGCGCGGAGCTCGGCGGGATGATCGACCTCGCCGAGGCGGCCGCTGGATTCGAGCCGGACGCTCACCTCGTCGTCGCCGACGCGGTACGAGGAGGGCTCGACGCCGGTGAGCACGGTGTGGGAGGCGGAGAAGATCTCCGTGAACGCGTCCGAGGCCTCGGAGTCAAGGGACCCGAGCAGCTGCGAGCCGCGCACGACCACGGTGACCTCGGTGCCGAGGGCGGAGAAGATGTGGGCGAACTCCGCGGCGATGACCCCGGAGCCGATGATGACGAGGCGGCGGGGACGCTCGGGCACGCGCATGATCGTGTTCGAGGTGAAGATGGGATAGCCCGGGGTGTCGACGCGATCGGCGTCGAGGCCGTCGACCTCGGGGATGTGAGGGGAGGCGCCGGCGGCGATGACGATCCGGTCGGCGCTGAGCTCCTCGCCGGAGGCCGTGCCCACGGTCTTCGGTCCGATGAAGTGGACGTGCTCGGCGATGACGGTGACCTCCGGCTGGAGCTGCCGGCTGCGAAACGCCCGGCCGCCGGCTTCGATCGCGTCGATGCGGTCGAAGATCCGCTTCTGCAGTGCGGGCCAGTCCACCCCCGAGTAGTCGGTCGACAGGTTGTAGCGCGCGGACTGCGTGGCCTGCTCGGCGATTGTGGCGGGGTAGACGAACATCTTGGTGGGGATGCAGCCGACGTTGAGGCAGGTGCCGCCGAAGTGCCATTCCTCGGCGATTGCCACCCTGAGTCCGGCGAACCTGTCGTCGAGGAACGTGTTCCCCGATCCCGTGCCGATCACCAGCAGATCAAAATGCGTCATAGTCCGTCCATGCTCGAGTTCTGTCTCCCACGGGTCATGCGCCGATGAGAGTGGGGGCGCCACGGGATGAACCCGTGACGCCCCCACTGTATTCCCTCAGACACCGCTCACTCGCCGGCGCCCGGCGTGGTCACAGCCCGTAGTAGAGCTCGAACTCGGTCGGGGTCGGGCGGAGCCTGGCGACCTCGATCTCGTTCTCGCGCTTGATCCTGATCCAGGTTTCGATGAGGTCGGGGGTGAAGACGTCTCCGGCGGTGAGGAAGTCGTGGTCCCGCTCGAGCTCGAGCAGGGCCTCGTCGAGCGAACCGGGGACGAGCTTGATGTCCTTGGCCTCCTCCGGAGGAAGCTCGTAGAGGTCCTTGTCGATGGGCTCCGGGGGTTCGATCCGGTTGCGGATGCCGTCGAGGCCGGCCATCAGCTGGGCGGAGAACGCCAGGTAGGGGTTGGTCGACGGGTCGGGGACCCGGAACTCGAGGCGCTTGGCCTTCGGCGAGGATCCGGTCACGGGGATGCGGATGGCCGCCGAGCGGTTGCGCGCGGAGTAGACGAGGTTGACCGGTGCCTCGTATCCGGGCACGAGCCGGCGGTACGAGTTGATCGTCGGGTTGGTGAACGCGAGCACTGCTCCGGCGTGTTCGATCAGGCCGCCGATGTACCAGCGGGCGAGGTCCGAGAGGCCCGCGTAGCCGTTCTCGTCGTACATGAGGGGTTCGCCGTTCTTCCACAGCGACTGGTGGCAGTGCATGCCGGAGCCGTTGTCGTCAAAGAGGGGCTTGGGCATGAACGTCGCCGACTTGCCGAATTCGAATGCCGTGTTCTTGATCACGTACTTGAAGTCGAGGAGCTGGTCGGCAGCGTGCTGCAGGGTGTTGAACTTGTAGTTGATCTCCTGCTGACCGGCGGTGCCCACCTCGTGGTGGGCACGCTCCATCTCGAAGCCGATCTGCTCAAGGGTCAGTGACATCTGGTCGCGGACATCGGCGAAGTGGTCCTGCGGGGAGACGGGGAAGTATCCGCCCTTGAACGGGGTCTTGTAGCCCAGGTTGCCGCCGGGCTCGTCGGTGCCGGTGTTCCACGCGGCCTCTTCCGAATCGATCTGATAGAAGCTGTGACCGGGAGTGTTGCTGTAGCGGATGGAGTCGAAGAGGTAGAACTCCGCCTCGGCGCCGAAGTAGACCGTGTCGGCGATGCCGGTGCTCTGCAGGTAGGCCTCTGCCTTCGCGGCGACCTGGCGGGGGTCGCGCGAGTACGGCTCATCGGTGAAGGGATCGACGATGGAGTGGGTGACGACCAGTGTCTTGGCCTCGCGGAAGGGATCGATGAACGCGGTCTCGACGTCGGCGAGCAGCTTCATGTCGGATTCGTGGATGCCCTGGAAGCCGGTGATGGAGGAACCGTCGAAGAGGAGACCTTCGGTGATCTCTTCCTCACCGTAGGCGGCGGCGGGAAGGTTGAAGTGCTGGACGACACCGGGGAGGTCACAGAAGCGGACATCGACGAATTTGACGTCGTTGTCCGCGATGTACTTGACGAGTTCTTCAGCAGACGAGAACACTTAGGTCTCCTAGATAGATTCTTGTGGCCGCTTGTCCTGACCACTGGTCCTTTGTCCTGACCACCCACCATCTTAATTGCACCGGCATGAAGCAGTGATGACGCCCATGTTTCGGGCATGTTTCCTGACACCCTCACGGCTGCGACTTCGGTAGGCTTGGCTCCGTGTTCAATCGCGATGACCTCGGATCCTGGCTTTCGGGCCCTCAGACCAATCGGGACGAGGGGGACTGGCCCGGTCGACGGCTCGGGCTGCCGCAGACCGGTTCGCATTCCCCTGCCCCGGCGTGGCGCCGTTTCCTGGCGCTTCTCGTCGACTGGTTCATGTGCCTGGCGATCGCCGGACTCTTCGGCTCCGACAATCCGATCCTGGCGCCGACGATCTTCGCTGTCGAGAACTTCCTCCTCGTCGCGACGCTGGGCTACAGCGTCGGGCATCGGATCGTTGGAATCGAGGTCCGCCGGCTCGACGGGCACGTGCCCGGTTTCGCCAAGTCGCTGATCCGCGCCGTCCTCGTCGTCCTCGTCATCCCCGCCCTGATCTTCGACCGCGACCACCGCGGCCTGCACGATCTGGCGGCGGGCACGGTCATCCTCCGGCGCTGAGGTGCCGCCGACCCCTCGTCCTCCCGGACGGAGGACCAGAGCAGGAGACGGCTCTGCCGTGAATGAGTGAAGGATCGCCGACCTGTGTCGGCGATCCTTCTGTTCTCCCGGCTGCGCGGCGGCCGCGGTCGATCAGCGCCCGCGCATGGCCTTGTGGTTCGGGCGGGCCTTGTTCGGGTCGATGCCCTTCGGGATCGGAGGGCGGGTGGCCTGCGTGCCCAGCGCCGCGAGACGATTGCGCACGGCGAGCACCTCGGCGCGATTGAGCTTGCGGGGGAGCTTGTGCACAGTGGGCACGACCTGCTTCATCGTCAGCTGTCCCTCTTCGCTGCCGCCCTGGAGCGTGTGCACCGGCACGTTGGGCAGAATGCGCTCGTGGCGCTTCTTCTCCTTGGCCAGCAGCTTGGCGCTGCGCGCCCTGGGACCCTCGCTGAGGAGGACCACGCCGGACCGGCCGGTGGAGCGGAAGACGAGGTCGCGGCTCTTCGGATCGACGGCGATCGGCTTCTCATCCATCAGGTAGCCGCGACGAGCAGTGTTGAGGACGGCGCCGAAGGCTCCGGGCTGTCCTTCCATCTGGGCGAAAGCGGCGGTCTCCGCGAAGCGGCCGAGCAGGAACATCGCCAACAGCAGGCCGAGCATGAACCCGATGATCGAGGTGAAGACGAGTCCGCCGAAGACGAGTCCCGCGCCGACACCGAGAATGGTGCAGCCGAGGATCGCTGCGGCCAACAGCCAGGGTGTGGCCCTGTTGTGCTTGGCGGCCAGTGCGTACACCTGACGCATCTGCGCCAGCCGGCCCGGTTTCCGGTTGGGATCCTTGGGCTTGCGGCGGAAAAGTCCTTTGCGCGGTTCTTCGCTCATTCTCTCACTTGCTGTTTGCGGGCGGCTTCAGCTTTGAGGACAACCAACGGCCCCAGAGCCGAATCATTGCTCAGCAGACAAGTCTACCTCTTCGCCCTCGCCGAAGGTATCCACCACGGCCTGCGCCTCCTGCCGAGCAGGGGTGTGCCTGTCGAGATGTGCCAGGTGCTCCGGGATCGTCTCGCCGCGGTGGCGCATCGCGGTCGCCCACAGGCGTCCGGCGCGGTAGGACGAGCGGACCAGGGGGCCGGACATGACGCCGAGGAAGCCGATCTCCTCGGCGGCGTCACGCAGCATCACGAAGTCGCCCGGTTTGACCCAGCGGGTGACGGGATGGTGCCTGGGGGAGGGACGCAGGTACTGCGTGATCGTGATCAGATCGCAGCCCGCGTCGTGGAGGTCCTGGAGGGCCGCGATGATCTCGTCATTGGTCTCGCCCATGCCGAGGATGAGGTTGGACTTGGTGATCAGCCCGGCCTCCCGGGCCTGCGTGATCACCGACAGGGAGCGTTCGTAGCGGAAGGCGGGCCGGATGCGCTTGAAGATGCGGGGAACGGTCTCGACGTTGTGGGCCAGGACCTCGGGGCGGGAGGAGAACACCTCGGCGAGCTGATCGGGTTCCGCGTTGAAGTCGGGGATGAGGAGTTCGACGCCGGTGCCGCGTCCATCGACGTAGTCGAGGTTGTGGATCTGGCGCACGGTCTCGGCGTAGAGCCAGGCCCCACCGTCCTCGAGGTCGTCGCGGGCGACACCGGTGATCGTCGAGTACCGCAGACCCATCTCGGCGACCGAGGCGGCCACACGCCGGGGTTCGTCGGCGTCGAACTCGGCGGGCCTGCCGGTGTCGATCTGACAGAAGTCGCATCGCCTCGTGCACTGCTCTCCGCCGATGAGGAACGTGGCCTCACGGTCCTCCCAGCATTCGAAGATGTTGGGACAGCCGGCCTCTTCGCACACGGTGTGCAGCTCCTGCTTGCGCACCAGCGACTTCAGCGAGGTGTACTCGGGTCCGATGTGGGCCTTGGCCTTGATCCATGC
>JAPSIC010000184.1 GCA_031179165.1 Brevibacterium sp. | reverse complement strand
TGGCCTGCCCTTCGGCCGACGACGCCGCCGCCCTGCCCGCGATCGCGGCGAAGTCGCAGATCCCGGTCATCGCCGACATCCACTTCCAGCCGAAGTACGTCTTCGCCGCCATCGACGCCGGCTGCGCCGCGGTGCGCGTCAATCCCGGCAACATCCGGAAGTTCGACGACCAGGTCAAGGAGATCTCCAAGGCCGCGAAGGACGCCGGGACCTCCATCCGGATCGGCGTCAACGCCGGATCCCTGGACAAGCGGATCATGGAGAAGTTCGGCAAGGCCACCCCGGAGGCCCTCGTGGAATCCGCGGTGTGGGAGGCCTCCCTGTTCGAGGAGCACGACTTCCACGACTTCAAGATCTCCGTCAAGCACCATGACCCGGTCGTCATGGTCCGCGCCTACGAGCTGCTCGCCGAGCGCGGGGACTGGCCGCTCCACCTCGGCGTCACCGAGGCGGGGCCGGCGTTCCAGGGCACGATCAAATCCGCCACCGCCTTCGGCGCCCTGCTCTCGCAGGGGATCGGCGACACCATCCGGGTGTCGCTGTCGGCACCTCCGGTCGAAGAGGTCAAGGTCGGCAACCAGATCCTCGAGAGCCTCAACCTGCGGCCGCGCAAACTCGAGATCGTCTCCTGCCCCTCCTGCGGCCGCGCGCAGGTCGACGTCTACACCCTGGCCGAGAAGGTCACCTCCGGCCTCGAGGGGATGGAGGTTCCGCTGCGGGTGGCCGTCATGGGCTGCGTCGTCAACGGTCCGGGCGAAGCCCGTGAGGCCGACCTCGGTGTGGCCAGCGGCAACGGCAAGGGGCAGATCTTCGTCAAGGGCGAGGTCATCAAGACCGTGCCGGAGTCCCAGATCGTCGAGACCCTCATCGAAGAGGCCATGCGCATCGCCGAGGAATCCGATGTGCCGTCGGGACCGCCGGAGGTCGTCGTCGGTTGAGAGCATCCGTCGTCGTGGTGTGAGGGTGGGCCGGTGCTGAGAGTCGCCCGACTGGGCCACCAACACACGCGCTGGCTGCAGGGTCTGCTGGCGCTCAAACCATGCGAGAACGTCTACCTCCTGGCCCTGCTCGAGGTCTCCCAGACCGCGCAGATGAGCTCCCCGGCAGGATCCCTGCTGGGCGTCTTCGACGGCGACCGGCCGGTGGCCGCCTACTGGGTGGGGGGCAACATCATCCCCGTCGCCGCCACCCCCGAGACCAATCGGGCCCTGGCCGCCAAGCTCAACGCCGACGGCCGCTACTCCTGCTCCCTGATCGGCGATCGCCGGGTCATCCTCGACCTGCACAGTCGCCTCAACTGGGGCCGGCCCCGGGGTGTGCGTGCGCGGCAGCCCCTGCTGGCGATCAGCTCACCCCCGCTGGTCGAGCCCGACGACGAGGTGCGGCTGGTGACACTCGACCAACTGCCGGCCGTGTTCGCCGCCAGCGTCGACATGTTCACGAACGAGGTCGGCTTCTCCCCGATCGAGGGCGGAGAAGCCAGCTACCTGGCCAGGGTCCGCAGCATCATCCGAGGCGGGAACTGCTTCGCCCGGATCTCCGACACCCTCCCGCAGGGCGGTCCGGTGCCCCGGTGGCCGGCCCGCGATCAGGACGAGCAGGTCCTGTTCAAGGCCGACATCGGGATCCGGGCACCGCGGGTCGTCCAGGTCCAGGGGGTCTGGGTCCACCCCGAGGTGCGCAACCTCGGGCTCGGCGCCGCGGGAATGGCCGCCGTGGTGGCCCGGACCCAGGAGGCCGGGCATCCGATGGTCAGTCTCTACGCCAACGACTACAACCAGGTGGCGCTGCGGATGTACCAGCGGGTCGGCTTCGACCAGGTCGGCACCTTCGCCACCGTGATGTACTGAGCCACGGCCCCGCTGCCCGGGCTCGCCGCGGTCAAGAACGGTCGCGGCGGGTCGGAACAGGCGCCGCGGTCAGGAGTGGTCGCGGCGGGCCGGTTTGGCCGCATCCCCGCGGAACTTCTCCATCTCGCGCCGATCCTTCTTCGTCGGTCGGCCCATCCCCTTGTCCCGGCGGGGGACGAAGCCGCGCAGGGCGGGATCGGGCGCAGGGGTGAGGTCCTCGTAGCACTGCACGGCGATCGAGGCCTGGGGCCGCGTCGGCACGAATCCGGTGATCTTCCAGATGAACTCGCTGCCGGCTTTGCGGACCCTCACCTCCTGTCCGAGCGAGACCTTCTGCGCCGCCTTGACTCGCTGCCCGTCGAGCTGGACGTGGCCGCTGCGGCAGGCCTGAGTCGCCAGGTTCCGGGTCCGGAACATCCGCGTCGTCCACAGCCACACGTCGATGCGCTGGTGCGTGTGCTCGGAGCGGTCAATCTCCATCGCCGACTCCTGTTTCGACCGGTTCGCGCGCCGCGGCGGGGCTCGGCCAATCGTGGACACCGGCCCACTCGGCTCCCGGCACCGGGACGATGGGGGAGTCGGGGTGGAGGGCGATCTCGGCGCGGCGGCGGAAGGTCTGGGCCGGTCGCCCGCGGCCGTGGGTGACCGCGCGCCCGGTGGGCTCGAGCAGCGGCAGCATCGTGCGGCGGAACGTGTCGGCCTGCAGCTCGACTCCGGCCACGGTCTCGTGCAGGGTGCGCAGCTGGCGCAGGGAGAACTCGGAGCCGAGCAGACCGAAGGGGTCGGGGGTGCGCTCATGCAGCGACCGGAGCCGGTGCACGGCCACCCGCACGATCTCCTGATGCTCGGCGCTGAGCTCGGCCACCGCGCCCACCGGCATCATCTTCCGCCTCCCGTCGGCGTCGAAGTCGCGGGGAGCGGCGAGGACGTCGAGCTCGCCGACGGCATCAGGGCTGTCGGTGTCAGGGCTGTCGGTCCCGCCCGTGTCCCCGGGAGCACCGGCCCCGTCGAGGCCGACGTCCGAGACGGCGAGCACGTCGAGATGGGCCACGGAGATCACCCAGCCGCGATCGTCGCGATCGGGCTGGTCGAAGACATGCAGCTGGACGGGGGAGCGGTCGACCAATCGCGCCTTCTCCCGCAGACAGCGGGCGACCGCCTCGGCGAGCCTCTCCTGCGGGCGGAGGATCGAACCGGGCAGCTGCCACGGCCCGTCCTCGGAGCGGATGAGGAGAACATGCAGCCCGCTGTGGGCGACGGGGCACAGAACCGCAGTGTCGACGGCCACGGAGGGGCGCGGGAACTGCTCGAGAGAAGTGGATTCAGGCATGCTCTTCAGATCGGATCGGGTCGCGGGCAACGGCTGTGAGCTCCAAGTCTAATTCTCTTCCCGACCCTCGCGAATCACGGACCGTCCGGCCGCGCACCGGCACGCCGGTCGACCGCGGATCGGCACGCGTTTCGAGGGCGGTCCCACCGCCCGTGCGGGCGGAATTGCCGCTGGTGCGCTCGGGCCTATAGTGTTCGATTCAAGTTGTGAGACATTGAGGAGAATCACCCATGGCGCTACGCATGTCGTCCCTGTTTGTGCGGACCCAGAAGGAAGACCCGGTCGGGGCCGAGGTCGCCAGCCACCGGCTGCTTCACCGCGCCGGGTACATCCGCCGGTCCGCGCCGGGCATCTACACCTGGCTGCCGCTGGGTCTCAAGGTACTGGCCAAGATCGAGGCGATCGTCCGCGACGAGATGGCCCGCGCCGGCTCCCAGGAGGTCCACTTCCCCAGCCTGCTGCCCGCCGATCCCTACAGGGCCTCGGGCCGGTGGGAGGCCTACGGGTCCGACATCTTCACCCTCAAGGACCGCAAGGACAACGACTATCTGCTCGCGCCCACCCACGAAGAGGTCTTCACCCTCCTCGTCAAGGACCTCTACTCCTCCTACAAGGATCTGCCGCTGTCGATCTACCAGATCCAGACGAAGTACCGTGACGAGGCCCGGCCCCGTGCCGGTCTGCTCCGCGGCCGTGAGTTCATCATGAAGGACGCCTACTCCTTCGACATCGACGACGTCGGCCTCGACGCCTCCTACGCGGCGATGCGAGTCGCCTACCTGCGCGCCTTCGCCCGCCTCGGCCTGCCCTGCCTGCCGATCAAGGCCACCCCGGGCGCGATGGGCGGATCCGGCACCGAGGAGTTCATCTACCCCTCCGAGGTCGGAGAGGACACCTTCGTCCGCTCACCGGGCGGGTACGCCGCCAATGTCGAGGCCGTCACCTCGATCGTGCCGGAGCCCATCGACTACAGCGACGCACCGGCCGCCCACGTGGAGGACACCCCCGACACCCCGACGATCGAGACGCTGGTCGCCGCGGCCAACGCGAACCATCCCCGACCCGACCGCGCATGGACGGCGGCCGACACGCTGAAGAACGTCGTCTGCGCCGTCACCCACCCCGGCGGCACCCGCGAGATCGTCATCATCGGACTGCCGGGCGACCGGGAGGTCGACCTCGACCGGGCCGCCGGCACCGGCGCGCTCGGAATCGGGGAGGTCGAGGTCGAGCCCGCCACCGAGGCCGACCTCAAGGCGCACCCGGAACTCGTCAAGGGCTACATCGGGCCCGGAATGAGCCCGGAGACCCAGGTCCTCGGGCGCGACGGCACCTCGGGGCTGCGGTTCCTCCTCGACCCCCGCATCGTCGACGGCACCCGGTGGATCACCGGGGCGAACGAACCCGGCAAGCACGTGTTCGACCTCGTCGCCGGCCGCGACTTCGTCGCCGACGGTACGATCGAGGCCGCCCAGGTCATGGTCGGCGATCCCGCCCCGGACGGCTCCGGTCCGCTGGAGCTCGCCCGCGGGGTGGAGATCGGCCAGATCTTCAAGCTCGGCCGCCGCTACGCCGAGGCGCTCGACCTCAAGGTCCTCGACCAGAACGGCAAGGCGACGACCGTGACCATGGGCTCCTACGGCATCGGCGTCACCCGGATCATGGCCTGCATCGCCGAGGAGTACCACGACGGTGACAGCCTCGTCTGGCCCCAGCACCTGGCCCCCGCCGACGTCCACATCATCGCCGCCGGCAAGGGCGCGGACATCGCCGAGGCGGCCGAGGCGCTGAGCGCCGATCTCGAGGCGGCCGGGGTCTCAGTCCTCCTCGACGACCGGGTCAAGGTCTCGCCGGGCTTCAAGTTCGCCGATGCCGAGCTCATCGGCATCCCCACCGTCATCGTCGTCGGCCGCGGACTGGCCGAGGGCACGGTGGAGCTGCGCAACCGCCTCAGCGGGGACAAGCAGGAGCTGTCCCTCGCCGAGGTGATTCCCACCACCGTCGACCGCGTGCGCGCCGCCTACGCCGCGGCCGAGGCGGCAGCCGATGCCGCCGTCGCCTCGGCTCCCGCCTCCGCGGGGGCGCCCGCGACCGCGGATCCTGCGCCTGCCGCCGTCTAGGCCGTGGAGGCGCTGACCGGGGGCATCGATGTCACGCTGACCATGCTCCTGCTGCTCTTCGCGGCAGGGGTGCTGGCCGGCTGGGTCGACGCCGTCGTCGGCGGCGGGGGACTGATCCAGCTGCCGGCGCTGCTCCTGGTGCCGGGGATGACCCCGGTGCAGGCGGTGGCGACGAACAAGGTGGGATCGATCGCGGGCACCACCGCCTCGGCGATGACCTACCTGCGCACGGTCACCCCCGACCGGTCGGCGACGATCCCGGCCGCGGCGACGGCGTTCCTCGGCGCCGTCCTCGGCGCCAAGCTCGCCACCCTCGTGCCCAGCGAGCTGTTCACCCCGATCATCCTCGCCGCCCTCGTGGCCGTGGGGTTGTTCACCGTCCTCAACCCCAGCCTCGGCGCGGACGTCAGCCTCAGGTTCGGGGAGAAGTCGAAGCGCCACCACGGCCTGTCCTGGCTGATCGGCTTCGTGATCGGAATCTATGACGGGGTGCTCGGGCCGGGCACGGGATCGTTCCTCGTCATCGCCTTCGTCACGGTCATCGGCTTCTCGTTCCTCCACGCCTCGGTGACGGCGAAGGTGATCAACTGGGTGACGAACTTCGGGGCGCTGGTCTACTTCGTCCCCGCCGGCGAGGTCGTCTGGCTGCTCGGGCTGGTCGTCGCCGCCGGCAACGTCCTCGGCGGGATCGCCGGGGCCCGCACGGCACTGAAGAAGGGC
>JAPSIC010000045.1 GCA_031179165.1 Brevibacterium sp. | reverse complement strand
ATCCCTATTTCGGAGGCGTGGTCCACCGGCTCTGGTACGACCGTGCGCTCCACGACGGAGTGATCTCCTCTTTCGACATCGCGCACGTGGGTGTGTCCCTGACGGATTCCGAGAGGGCTGAGTACCAGACGACGAGTTCGACCATCAGCCGTCTGGGCATGTCCCTCAAGGTTCGTCTGCACCTGACAGAGGCTCCATTCGAGCAGTTCATGCGCGCTGTGCAGACCCTGGCATCTCGGAAAGACGACCAATCCCCGGACGCCTTCATGTCGAGGAAGTACCTGGAAGCCGTCACCAAGCGCCAGTCGCTGCTGACCAATGCGAAGCACAAACTCGCCATCCTCGACGCGGTCTCCCCGGTCATCGCGGAATCCCATGGGACGCTCGTCTTCTCGCAGACCGTGGATTCGACGACGAAGGCCGCCGCCCGTCTGCAGAGGGCTGGTGTCGAAACACTGTCCATCTCGTCCGATTCCAAACCGCATGAACGCCGAGGTGCCTTGCAGCGGTTCGGCGGCGGACAGGCAAAGGCACTGTGCGCACCGCGGATTCTCGACGAGGGAGTTGATGTACCGGATGCGGATCTCGCGATAGTCCTGTCGGGCAGCAGCACTCCGCGTCAGACGATCCAACGACTGGGCCGCATCATCCGCAGGAAGTCCGACGGTCGGCACGGGCGGTTCGTCGTCCTCTATGCCATCGGCACCATCGAGGAGAACCACCGAGGCGAACAGTTCGGTGCGGTGGAGCCGTACGCTCGGCGGATCGGTGAGTTCGATGAGACTCAGGTGCGTCCCCTGCGGAAATTCCTTCGGTCGCCGATTCCCGAGCAGACACCCCGCCCCACATTGGGTTCATCGGCGGGAGCATGCCATCGCGTCGCTGAACCGGACCCGGGACCGGGACCGGGACCGGTGATTCTGCGCAAGGACAGTGATGACGACGAACCCCCGGAGCAGCTGCGACGTGTCTCAGACGTCGATGATCTGGTCGGTGTCTACCTGGCATCGATCGGCAGCTATCCGCTGCTGAGTGCTGCGGAAGAAGTCGAACTCGCTCAGCAGATCGAGGCAGGACTCTACGCCGAGCACCTGTTGGCCACCGGGCGCTACTCGACTCGCAGGCAACGCCACGACCTCGAAGGAATCCGCGATGAGGGGTCGGCTGCCTTCGACCGGATGACCGGTTCGAATCTCCGCCTCGTCGTCTCCATCGCCAAACGGTACACGGGTCTCAGACTGTCGTTTCTCGACCTCATCCAAGAGGGAAATCTCGGCCTGATCCGTGCCGTGCAGAAGTTCGACTACGCTCAGGGAACCAAATTCTCAACCTACGCCACGTGGTGGATTCGTCAGGCGATCATGCGCGCATCGGCTGACCAGTCGTCGACGATCCGGATTCCCGTGCATGTGTGGGAACGAGTTCTCGCCATGCGGGCCTGTGACAAGGACGACGAAGCGCGTGCTCAATGCGAGCATGATCATTCCGCCGAACGCCGTGCCATGTGGATCCAACCTCAGTCTCTCGATCAATACCTTGACCTCGATGCCTCGAGCCTGTTCCGGGAATCGGCCAGTCCATTCGACGATCGAGTCGACGATCCCGACCGGTTCCTGCCCGATCCTCTGACGCTCGTGGTCCGCAGGGACGAGATCGACGAGGTCCAGTCGCTCCTCGCCCTCTTGCCAGATCGCGAGGCTGAGGTCCTTCGCCGCCGGTTCGGATGGGTCGACGATCAGGTCCAGACGCTCGACCAGATCGGCCGATACTTCGGGGTCACTCGCGAGCGGATCCGGCAGCTCGAGTCAAAGGCGATGAAGACGCTCAGGGCGCATCTCGGCGTTTCCCTGGAAGAGTCACCCCAGTAGCCCGGTCAGCGTCTCCTGCACCTGCAGGACGGCGAGGAAGCCGAACAGGAGCAGGCAGACGATGAGAAGCACGTTCGACAGCCATCGGTTGCGCAGCGTCTCGTGGATCGATGAGCGGTTGAGGATCACGAGCAGCGCGAGGGCGAGGACCGGCAGGATGAATGCGCTGATCGCGGCGTAGATGAGCACCAGGGTCACGGGCTTGCCCAGACCCATGATGGCGAGAGTCGCAATGCTCAGGTAGACCAGGACGCCTTGGAATTCGGCCGTCTTCGCCGACATCTCGTGCTGCGGCTCGTCTTGATCGGGGTAGCGGCGCAGGACGCGGATGCAGTCGCCTGTGACATAGGCGATTCCGGAGAACCCGCCGAGCACACTGGTGTAGACGACGGCGAGGAAGCTGAGCAGGAACAGAACCCGTCCGACCTCACCGATCCTGTCAACGAGTGCATCCGCGATGGTGAAGAGCGAGTCGTTGTCGGCGATCGTGAAGCCCTGCCCGTCGAGCATGAAGGCGCCGACGGCGGTCATGGCGACCGCGAAGACGAACACGAGTCCGTAGCTGATCCACAGGTCCAGGCGGACGACTGGCTTCCATTCGGCATCCCGCCATTTCTTCTCCCGGATCCAGTAGGAGTAGGCGAGAATTCCGGTGGCTCCCCCGACCCCGCCGATCAGCGACAGCACCGTGATGATCGATCCCTGCGGGAATGTCGGCGGCACAGTCTGGGCCGCTGTCACCTGGGCGCCCGGCTCCTGCAGCATCGAGATCGCCAGGGCGATGATGCCGAAGAACATGAGGATGCCGAAGCCCATCATCGCCTTCTCGAGCAGTCCGTACCGGCCCACCCCGACGAGGATCACCGCAGAGAGCAGGACCACGACGGCGGTCGGCCAGAATGGCAGGACCGGGAAGATGGCCTGGAGGATGTTCGTCGTCACCGCGATCACTCCGGCGCCGAAGAACAGTCCCACGGACAGTTCGGCGACGAGGAACAGAGCCGGGAACAGCCTGCCGCCGAACCCGGACAGGTGCGACTGCAGTGACTTGTCGCCGCTCATCTGCAGCCGGGCCACGGCCTCGGAGAGGACGAACTTGAGAAGAATGCCGACGGTGAAGATCCAGATCAGACCGAGTCCGAACTCGGCACCCGAGTTCATCGTGGTGATCATGTCGGAAGCACCCACGCTGGCAAGCGCGAGAACGATCCCGGGCCCGATCAGCCGCAGCCGGCCGCCGAAGGAGCGAGGCGCAGACTGTCCTGATCCACCTTTCGGCAGGTCAGGGCTATGCAGCTGTGGAGCGGGCTGGGAAGACATACGGGTCACCATGGCTTTCGAGTCGAACGGAATCCGTGAACTGGATGGGGACGTGGCCATCAACGTTCTGTTCAAGCATGGCCGACAATGCCGCCTGCTGAGACGACATCTCACATCACGAGTTCGGGATCTGCGCGGTCGAAGTCCAACTCGCCGATTGCCCCACTTAGCCGCGCCGACCCCTGTCACAGGTGGGGCAAGCGCGGCTAAGTGGCGCAACGGCGGGAAGTGAGCGACGCGGACCCGAAATGAACAGCCATCCGGAACCCTGCCACCTGTAGGGCACTACAGTTATGGCATGACGACACTTGAGGACGAACGCATCGCCGCAATGCTCAAGCATGTGCGGGTAGTGCCGGAGGAGAACTTCGCCGTTTTCGGCGGCGGCTGGCCCGGCGAGATCTCGACATCGCTTGTCGACGCGGTCTACTCGATTCGCGCGCAGTACCGATCGGGCACTCCCGGCAGAGGCGTGCTCAACAGGCTGAACTCATTCCGACAAGCGCATAAGCCGGTCGTCAACGACCTCGGGAAGCTTATTGCACTCGGAGAATCGGCAATCGAATCGGAGATGGGTGTCTCGCGGACGTCGCAGAGGACGAAGAGCTCGGCCGTAATCGAGGCTGCTCGGAATCTGGTGGAGCTGGGGATCAACACCGGCGAGGATTTCCGCCGCTATGCGCATGACCGTGGCGTTGAAGAGCTCAAACGCGCCTATGTGAATGTTCGCGGCCTGGGGTGGGTGACTTTTGAGTACTTCTCGATGCTGCTTGGACGCCCCGGGGTGAAAGCCGATACGATGATCTGCCGCTTCGTCAACACCGCGCTCACTCTGCACGGTTTGGAAACCGTCGACCGTGCCACTGCCCGATTGCTTATGACTGCCTCTCACACACGGAGCGGACTCGGTGCCACGCTCACCCACTTCGACCACGGCGTCTGGCTCTACGAAAGCAATTCAGCGCGCAAGTGAAAAAACAATTGAGGCGGCCGCACGAGGCCAACAACCACCTCGGCGATTGCGCCACTTAGCCGCGCCGGACCCTGTCACAGGTGGGTCCAGCGCGGCTAAATGGGGCAGCGGCGGGAACTGAGCGGCCTCCCCTACTTCACCACGAGCACCGGGCACTCGGCGTCGAGGATCACTCGCTGTGCGCTCGATCCGAGCAGCAGCTTGAGCATCGGCGACCGACGCCTCGTCGACATGACGATGACCTCGGCACGGAACTCCACAGCCAGGTCGAGGACCTGGGAGGCGACGTCGGAGTCCGCGCGGTGGACGTCGAACTCAAGACCCGCCTCGGCGAGCTTGTCCACCAAGTCCTTGGTCTCACTGCGGTCGATGACCGAAGGGAGGGCCATGCCGTCGGTGTCGAAGAGCACCGCCCGCACCGCTGCTCCCTCCTGCCGGGCGATCCTGATCGTCTGCTCGAGGACCGAGGGCGGGGAATCGGTGCGGTAGGCGAGGACGATGGTCCGCTTCGCGTCGTCGATGCGCTCCGACGAGGCGACGCGCAAGGACGGGGTCGGGAACTTCGGCTGCGACGCCGAGTAGAGATCAGTCATGACAGGCTCCTATCCGATCGCGATGACGCCGACGAGGACGCCCACAACGAGCATGACCAGGGACACGAGCAGCGCCCGCCACAGCACCTTCTTGTGGTGATCGCCCAGGTCGACCCCGGCCAGTGACACGAGCAGGAGGATCGCAGGCACCAGCGGCGACTGCATGTGCACCGGCTGACCGGTGATCGAGGCCCTGGCCATATCGGCGGCCGGGATCCCGTAGTGGGCGGCGGTCTCGGCGAGCACGGGCAGGATCCCGAAGTAGAACGCGTCGTTGCTCATGAAGAACGTCATCGGGATGGAGAGCAAGCCGGTGATGACGGCCATGTAAGGCCCCATCGAGGCGGGGATGACGTCGACGAGCCAGGCGGCCATCGCGTCGACCATTCCGGTTCCGCTCATGATCCCGGTGAGCACGCCGGCGGCCATGACCATCGCGACGACGGCGATGATCGCCGAGGCGTGGGAGGCCAGCTCCACCTGCTGCGCCTTGAGGTTGGGGAAGTTGACGAGCAGGGCGATGACCATGGCAATCATGAACAGGTACGGCAGGGGCAGCAGGTCGAGGACCAGCAGGACCATGACGGCGACGGTGAGGCCGAGGTTGAACCAGAACAACTTCGGTCGCAGGGTCGGCCGGTTGGGGTCGAGTGCGGTGCCGATGAGGGAGGCCCCGTGACCCGCATCGGATGATGCCGCCGAGGTAAGGGTGCCGGTCGACGCATCGTCGTCGGGTCCGAAGCCGGTGCCGGTTTCCGTGGATCCGGCGGAGCCGTAGTCGCCGGCACCCGAGGCGGCCCCTGCGGACTGGCGGGCCGCGGCGCCGACGAGCTCGCGGCGCTCGGAGCGGCCCGGCTTCTCGGAGGCCCAGGCGACGCCGTTCTTCGCCAGGCGGCGGCGTTCGGAGACGCCGAGGAAGTAGGCGAAGACGAAGCACACGAGCAGGCCCGCGACGAGGGCGGGCACCATCGGGGCGAAGATCTCGTTGGCGTCGATCTGCAGCGCCGAGGAGGCGCGTGCCGTCGGTCCGCCCCAGGGGACGATGTTGAGCGTGCCGTTGATCAGGCCCGCCACGCAGGTGAGGACGACGGGCGACATCTCGAGGCGCTGGTAGATGGGCAGCATCGCCGCGGTGACCACGATGAACGTGGTGGAGCCGTCGCCGTCGAGGGACACGGCCCCGGTGAGGAGCGCGGTTCCCATGACGACCTTGACGGGGTCGTTGCCGGCGATCCTGAGGATGAACTCGACGAGTTTGTCGAAGAGCCCGACGTCGATCATGATGCCGAAGTAGATGATCGCGAAGAGCAGCAGCGCTGCCGTCGAGGACATCTCCGCGATGGCCTCCATGACCATCTCGCCGATTCCCAGACCGGCGCCGGTGAAGAGACCGAAGATGGTCGGGACGATGATCAGCGCCAGGATCGGCGAGAGTCGCTTGGTCATGATGAGCGTCATGAAGACGATGATCATGGCGAAGCCGAGGATTACGAGCACAAACTTCTCCTTCGAAGGCGTAGGTGGTTACCGGGACACGCTAGTGTGATGCCCGTCGCGGCGCGCGCTTGTGTGCACTGACCGCGTTCTGCCCGTTCTGTGCCTTTTGTGCATTCTGCTCATCGGTCTTAGAGTGGCAGTGTGTCCCGTTCCGCCGGATCGTTCTCTCGCCGGGTGCTGCTCAGCCAGCTCGCGGTGGTCGTGGTCTTGTTGGTCCTGGTCACCGGTGTGTTCGCCTGGATGAGCCGTGAGAACGTGACGGAGGTCAGCGAGACCGAGGCGCTCGCGATCGCCCGCACCCTGGCCACCACCCCGGAGGTGAGAGCTGGCGCGACTCGGGCCTCGGAGGAGCATGCGCCGCACCCTGCCGACGAGGTCACCGAGCCGCTGCAGAAGATCACCAACGACCTGCGGACGCGCAACGGCATCCAGTTCGCCGTCATCACCGACGACCGCGGAATCCGCCTGACGCACCCGCGCCCCGAGGCGATCGGGAAGCGGGTGTCCACCTCCCCGGCTGAGGCGCTCGCCGGCAGAGAATCCGTCACCCATGACCAGGGCACCCTCGGGGACACGGTCCGGGCGAAGGTCCCCATCTACTCGAGCACCGGCGATGGAAGAGTCGTCGGTGAGGTCTCGGTCGGCATCCGCGCCTCGGTGCTCGATGCGGATCTGCGGCGCGAGTTCGCAGCCCTCGGTTCGGTCGCGCTCGTCGCGCTCGCCCTGGGCGTGCTCGCGTCCCTGGCCCTGGGCCGTCGGCTGCGCCGCGAGACCCTGGGCGTGGGTCCGGAGGAACTCGCAGAGATGGCCCGTGATCAGGGTGCGGTCCTCCACGGTCTTGACGACGGAGTGCTCGGCTTCGATCTGGCCGGCGAGGTGACCCTGAGCAATTCCGTCGCCAACCGGCTGCTCAGCGAGGGGCCGAGTTGCGAATCCACCGCAGCTCTGCCGCAGGTGCCGGAGACGATCCGTCGGCTCATGGCCGAAGCACCCGAGGACGGTGCACTGCGCCGGCGGCTCACCGTCGGCGACCGCATCCTCCTGGCCACTGCCGTTCGGGTCAAGCGCGGCGAAGTCTCCGTGGGCGGCGTCGTCACCCTGCGCGACGAGACGCAGATGCTCACCATGGCGCAGCAGCTGGAGTCGGTGACGACGATGGCCCAAGCCCTGCGCGCCCAGCGGCACGAGTTCGCCAATCGTCTGCACACCGCGCTCGGTCTCGTCGACACCGGGGCGACCGACGAGGCGCGCAGCTACCTCGCCTCGATCCTGCGGACCGGGCCGATCGCGACCCCGGTCGAGGGCATCGAGCTGATCACCGACCCGTACCTCAGCGCCCTGCTCGAGGCCAAGGGCACCACCGCCGCCGAGGCGGGTGCCGAGCTGGTCATCACTCCGGACTCCCTGGTGCTGGGACGGGTGAACGAGCCCGAAGACGTCACGCTCATCCTCGGCAACCTCATCGACAACGCGGTGCGAGCCGCGGCGCAGGCTGCGGTTCACGGCCGCGCCGAGTCCCACCCCGGCACCGGCGCCGACGTCGCCGAACGGACGGCGATCGTCGAGGTGCAGCTGCTCAGCGCCGGAACCGAGCTGCACGCCATCGTCACCGACACCGGTGACGGCGTCGCGCCCGGGGATGCGGAACGGATCTTCGACGAAGGAGTCCGCGGCGCCCTGAAGTCGTCGAAGGATTCCGCTCCCGGCGCGGGTCGGGACGATGCCGGCACCGCGCACGGCTTGGGGATCGGATTGGCGCTGTGCCGCCGCGTCGCCCGTCGCCACGGCGGACGGGTGTGGCTGGTCGACGGACACGACGCCGCCCTGGGCGGGGCGAGCTTCGGAATGCGCCTGCCCGGAGTCCTCGGCGATTCCAGCCCGCCATCCGGCTCCGACGATTCCGACCCGGATACCGACCCGCCGTCCGGCTCCGGCGATTCCAACCCAGATACCGACCGACCGTCCGGCTCCGACGACGACAGCCTGTCCGACCCCGATGAGGAGACAAGATGACGACCGTTCTCGTGCTCGACGACGACTTCTACGTCGGACAGCTCCACTGCCGCTACGTCAATGAGGTCCCGGGTTTCCGCGCCCTGGAGCCGGTCCGCGATCTGCGCACCGCTCGCACCGTTCTCGCCGATGAGGAGGTGGATCTGCTCCTCGCCGACTACGTCCTGCCTGATGGCAACGGCGTCGAGCTCGTCCGCGAAACCGAGGTTGATGCGGCCGTCCTCTCGGCCGTGGCCGACCCGCACATCGTGCGCTCGGCCCTGCGGGCAGGAGCTCTGACCTACATCGTCAAACCGTTCGAGGCCGATGCCCTGCAGGGGTTCCTGCGCCGCTACTCCCGCTACCGCCGCTACTGGGAGCGGGACAAGGTCGATCAGCCCGGTCTCGAACGCCTTCTGCGCAGCCTCCACGATGTCGCCTCGGCGGGGTCGGGCCCGGCTCGCGGAGCAGGCTCGTCCACGACCGGTCGGATCCTCAGCGCCCTGGAGTCCGCATCCGGTCCGATTACGGCCGTGGAGGTCGCCGAGGCGGTCGGCACTTCACGGGCGACCGCCCAGCGTCACCTGGCCAAGCTCGCCGAATCACGTGCCGTCACGGTCACCCTGCAGTACGGAAGCACGGGTCGGCCGGAGCATCTGTACGGGACGAGCTGAATGATGGCTCGTAACCGTCCCAAAGGGAGTCCCAAAGGGCCCGACTCACCGGTGGAGACTTCGCCTGCCGAGCGCCGCGCCGAGGCGACGCTGGCCACTCCGGTCGGTCCGATCACCGTGGTCTGCAGTCCCGACGCAGTCATCGGGGTGCAGTGGCGTTCCCCCTCGGTCGAGGACATCCTGCCGCTGGGCCCCTCCGGCGACGATGGCTTGCCCACCGGCCTGCTCACCGAGACGATCGATCAGATGCGCGCCTACTTCGCGGGGCGACTGCGCGAATTCGACCTGCCCCTGAGCCTGGATGGAGTCTCCGCCGTCGGCCGGTCCGTGCTCACCACTCTCCGGGACACGGTCGGCTACGGCACTGTCGTCACCTATGGGGAGCTCGCACAGAGCAACGGTCGCGGAGTGCCCGCGCGGGCGATCGGCGGGATCATGGGGTCCAATCCGCTCCCCCTGCTCATTCCCTGTCACCGGGTCGTCGCGAGCACCGGCCTCGGCGGCTACTCGGGCGGGGAACGCGGCAGAGGACTGGAGACGAAGCGCTGGCTGCTCGAATTCGAGGGCAGCCTGCAGCGCGGGCTGTTCTGATGAACGGCGAGCAACGTCCCGGCCGCCGGCACTCCGACGACAGTGCGTATGCCGTTGATGGAGCCATTCACGTCTCATGATTCACGGTGGAGTCGGCGTGCTATCGTCGAAGGGATCGTGATCGACATGCAGGAGGTGAGACCCATGTACGCAGTATCCGCAATGGGTGCTCCCTCGCAGTCCACGATCGCGCGACTGAGGTAGTCGCCACCGGGAGCGCCCAACAGGCTCACCGTGAAAGGCGACTCCCATGAACCCAACTCCCCCTTCCACAGCACACGCTCCCTCGGCCGTAACCTCCGACAGTCCGGCATCCGATCAGCCCACGCTCGGTCCCCGATCCCACATCGACGCCACCGGGCGCATCCGCCCGGGCGCTCGAGCCTTGGTTCTCGGTGGAGGCGGCTCCACGGGCAATGCCTGGCTGATCGGGGTCTTGGCCGGCCTGGCAGACGCCGGCCTCGATGCCACCAGAGCCGATCGTGTCCTCGGCACCTCCGCCGGGTCGACGGCCGCGGCCCAACTGGCGGGTGCCACCCCGAGCGAGCTGCTCACCGCCATCGTCGGCGCGGATGACGGCTCACTGCCGAACTCGACTCCGGCAAGCACCACCGCAAGCCGCCCGGTATCGGCCCTTCTCCAACGGATGCGCTCCATCATCGATGCCTCCGCGGACATCGCCGAGATGCGTCGGCACATGTGCCGGACCGCACTCGACCGGGACGACGCCGACGAGGAGTCGAGGAACAAGTGGTGGCGAACCACCGTTGCCGCGCGGCTGCCGAGGCATGATTGGCCGGGCTGGACGCTCCTCATCACTGCGGTCGATGCACGCACCTGTACGCCGGTCGTCTTCGACCGTCACAGTGAGGTCGATCTCGTCGATGCCGTTGCGGCGAGCGGCTCGAACGGCTTCGCCTTCAGGATCGGCGAACGCTGCTACATCGACGGTGGCTACCGGATCAACGCGGAGAACGCGGACCTCGCCTCCGGGTGCGAGAGGGTCCTGATTCTCTCTCCCTTCGGCGGGAGGTCGTTTCACCCCCAGGCCTGGGGGACGCATCTGGCTTCTCAGGTCGCCGAACTGCGCGGGCAGGGCAGCCGGGTCGAGACGATCGTGCCCAGCGAAGACTCCGAGCACCTGTTCGGTGCAAATGCGATGGACGCCTCTCTCCGCCCCGAGGCCGCTCGTGCCGGGTACGAGTTGGGACGGAACACGGCCCCGGGTCTCACGGCGTTCTGGAGTTGACCACCCAAGGCAGATTGACCGCCTGAGGCCGACTGACCGCACGAGGCAGACTGCCCGAGGCCGACTGCCCGAGACCGACCGGCCACTGGGTCGATGCGCCCGAGCAGGGTCGCGCCAACCTACGAGACGCGTCTGAGCAGGGTCACTCCGTCCTTGACCCTCGCGCTCTGCGCCCCGTCGGGGCCGGTGGCCTCGCGCTGCCGGATCTCCAGCACCTCGGCCTCCCATTGGGTGGAGTCGAGGTCCAGCTGGGTGAGCTCCTCGGCGGGGGTCGGCATCAGCGACGCATGAGAGTCCTGCCCGGAATGGCTGTGGCTGGCCCAGGGCGGAACGTCCTCCTCGGTTTCGAAGACGTGGGAGACGATGAGCAGATGACCGCCCGGACGCACCCACCCGGCGGCCCGGCGGAGGATCTCCATGCGCGGCAACTCAGCCTCGGAATGCAGGTAGGAGGCGGTGACGAGATCGAAGGTCGTGGCCGGCTCCCACACGGACAGGTCCTCAGTGTGCCAGGTGATGCGATCGGCGACTTGGCGTTCGGCGGCGCCGTCGGCTCCGCGTCGGACGGCGGTCGGTGAGATGTCGACGGCGCTCACCTTCCAGCCCTGTTCGGCGAGCCAGACGGCATCGCCTCCCTCGCCGCATCCGAGCTCGAGGGCCTCGCCGACGGGAAGCTTCGCCACCACGTCGGCCACCGCCGGGTTGACCCGGCCGGACCAGATCCGGTCGGAGTCGGAATAGCGCGACTCCCAGTGCTGGGCCGGGGAGACCTTCCCGTCGACGTCATTGTCGGTGCCGGCCTCTGCATCGGTTTCTGCGTCGGTGCCGATGTCTGCGTCAACACCGCTCTCACCGCCGTGAGCACCGCCGACCGCGGCATCGAAGTCCTCGGTCACGAGTGCCATGTTGACGACGCCGCCCGTCATCGCCCCGGCCCCGATGGAGATCGCCACATTCGCGGCAGGGTTGACGACGTTCCCGATGGCCCAGATGCGGGTGTGGCTGGTCCGGCCGGTGGGATCGACGGCGAGGAAGCTGCCGGCAGGATTCTCCGCCCGTTCGAGGTCGAGCCCGGCGAGGAACTCGTCGTGGGGCCGGGACACCGGGGCGCTGAACATCGCATCGAGCTCCACGGTGCGCCCGTCCTCCAGGCGGACTCCGGTGAGCCGATCACCGTCGCTGAGCACCTCGGCGACGGGAGTGTCGATGAGGTCGACGTTGCGGGCGCGCAGGCGGGCCGCGAGTTCCGGGTCGAGCTCTCCGCATCCGGCGGTGAAGAAGGTCAGCCGGTCGGTCCACTGCCGGACCAGCTGCGCTTGGTGCAGGGACATCGGCGAGGACCCGAGCACACCGATCCGCTGTCCCCGCACCTCCCAGCCGTGGCAGTACGGGCAGTGCAGCACGCTGGTGCCCCAGTGATCGGCGAGCCCCGGGATGGTGGGGAGCTCGTCGGTGAGACCGGTGGCGACGATGAGAGCGCGAGCGGTGAGCGTACCGCTGTCGGTCGTCACGCTCACCGTGCCCTCGTCGGTGTAGACGCCGACCACGGTGTCGTCGATGAAGTGGACGCCGTAGCCCGCGGCTTCCTCGCGTCCCTTCGCGATCAACGAGGCCGGGTCGGTGCCCTCGTTGCCGAGCACGGTGTGCATGTGCGCGGCGAATCGATTGCGGGGCCGGCCCGCGTCGATGACGACGACGCGGCGCAGGGACCGCCCGAGCGTGAGTGCGGCGCTGAGTCCTGCCGACCCGCCGCCGACGATGATGACGTCCCAGTTCTGATTTCCCAAAGTCTCTTCCATGTCTCCAGCGTGCATCGGCACCGACGAGACCGCAATAGCTCTTGCATTATTGGCAAAAGCATGATTCGGTGAGGCCAGTGCAGCCGCCACCTCATCACGACAGGAGTCACCCATGGACATGCTCGATCAGGTCGGACCCCGGCTCCGCGCCACCCGGAAGTCACGAGGGTGGACGCTCGAGTACCTTGCGGGGCGTGCCGGGATGTCGGTGAGCACGCTGTCCAGGCTCGAGAGCGGCAAGCGACAGGCCAGCCTGGAGCTGCTCGTGCCGCTGACCAGGGAGCTGGGGATCCGGGTCGACGATCTACTGGCCACCCAGGCTCCCGATCCCCGCGTGCAGCGGCCCACCGTCCACCGCGACGGGATGGCGATCACACCGTTGGCCCCGGAGGGCTCGGCGATCTCCACGTTCAAGATCACCTATCCCCCGCGGGCGGAACCCCCGGAGCCTCGAGTTCACGACGGGTACGAGTGGCTCTATGTGCTCAGCGGACAGCTGCGCCTCGTGCTCGGTGAGCAGGAGCTCGTGCTCACACGGGGCGAAGCGGCCGAGTTCGACACCCGGATGCCGCACAGCATCTCCGCGGTCTCCCGTCCCGCGCAGGTGATCAGCATCTTCAACCAGGACGGGGTGAGGATGCACACGCACGGGGCGGAGGACTGATCAGTCCTTCGGGATCCTCTTCAGCCACGGCCACCACACCGGCCGTCCGAGGTCATGGACGAGGGCCGGGACCACCAGCGAGCGGACGAGGATCGCATCGAGGAGGACGCCGAAGGTGACGATGAAGGCGAGCTGGACGAGGAACATGATCGGGATGACGGCGAGCGCCGCGAAGGTCGCGGCGAGGACGATTCCCGCCGAGGTGATCACCCCGCCCGTGGCCACCAGCCCGGACAGGACGCCGCGCCGGGTGCCGATCTGCAGCGACTCCTCCCGCACACGGGACATGAGGAAGATGTTGTAGTCGATGCCGAGGGCGACGAGGAACACGAACGCATAGAGCGGCACCGAGGGGTCCGCGCCGGGGAACTCGAAGCCGTGGTTGAACACCAGCGCGGAGACCCCCAGGGCGGTGCCGAAGGACAGCACGGTCAGCGCCACCAGCAGCAGCGGCGCGACCAGCGACCGCAGCAGCACGATGAGGATGATCGTGATGACGAGCAGGATCAGGGGGATCGCAAGGCTCCGGTCCGCCTCGGCGGTGGTGTTCGTATCGAGGTCGACCGCGGTCTCCCCGCCGACGAGCGCCCCGGAATCGATCGCCTGCACCGCCGTGCGGATCTGCGTCACCGTGTCCTCTGCGGCCAGGGAGTCCGCGGCGTCGGTCAGGGTCACTTCGAGCAGGACCTGCCCGTCCACCTCGGTGGGGATCGGTGGGACCGTGGGCGGCGTCGACGTCGGTCCGCCCCGGCCGGCAGGGACCTCGATGGTGCCGTCGTCGATCCGGGCGGTGCCGCTGGGCGAGTTCTGGGCGACGACGGACATCGACTCGACCCCGCCGAGGCGACCGATCGCCTGCGCTGCCTCCTCGAGGTCTCCTGCAGCGAGGATGACCTGGGTCGGGGAGCCCGACCCGCCGGGGAAGTGCTCGGCGAGCACCGTCTGGCCGTCACGAGCCTCGGAGTCGCCGAGGACGAACTCGCTCTGCGCCACGCCCGAGGCCTTGAACTGGGGAACGGCCAGGAGCGGCAGGGCCAGCACGATGACGAGACCGACCCAGATCACCCGCGGCCGCTTCGCGACCACCTCGGCGATGCACGCCCAGAGTCCCGGCTTCCGGCCGCGAGTGGCGGAGCCCTGCACGCGCGGGAGGAATGGCCAGAACACGGTCCGCCCGATGACGATGAGCGCGGCCGGGAGGAAGGCCAGGGCCGCGAGCATCGCCATGAGGATGCCGATGGCCGCCACCGGGCCCAGCGCCCTGGTCGAGGCGAGGTCGGTGAGCAGCAGGCACAGCAGACCGGCGATGACGGTGCCCCCGGACGCCGCGATCGGTTCGACCACTCCCCTGACCGCTCGCAACCCGGCCCTGACCCGGTCGGATTCGCCGAGGAGGGTGTCCCGGTAGCGGGCGACGACGAGCAGTGAGTAGTCCGTGGTGGCACCGACGACGAGGATGAACAGGATTCCCTGGACCTGCCCGTTGATGAGCAGGATGCCTGCGTCAGCGAGGTGCCAGATGACGAAGATCGAGGCCGAGAGCGCGACCATCGAGGTGAGCAGCACGACGATGGGCAGCAGCGGGGACCGGTAGACGATGACGAGGATGACGAACACCGCGATGAGTGCGACGAGGAGGAGGATCCCGTCGATGCCGGCGAAGGCCGCACTGAGGTCGGCGGCGAACCCGGCCGGACCGGTGACGTGGACGGAGACCTCGGCCGAGGTGGAGGCGGCCGAGCCGGCAAGCTCCTCGGCGATGACGGAGCGGGTCTGCTCGACGTCGTCGGCGGTGGTGTCGGGAGAGACCGGGAGGATGAGCTCGAGGGCCTCTCCATCTTCGGCGGGGATCACCGGCGAGGCGGGGGCGGCGAGAAGACCGTCGGCGTCGAGGCGTTCGCTCAGGTCCTCAAGTGCCGTCGTGTCCGCCTCGGTGACACCGGCCTCTCGTTCGAAGACGACGATGGCGGGAACGTAGTCGAGGTCGTTGAACTGCTCGGTCAGCGCCTGCGCCCGGGTGGACTCCGCGGACGCCGGCAGGAAGGAGGACCGGTCGTTCGTCGACACCTCGGAGATCTTGCCGAAGTAGGGGCCGCCGATTCCGGCGATCGCCACCCAGGCGACAAGGAGGATTGCGAAGAGGCCGAGGAGGGTCTTGCGTCCTCGCACGGGTGCTGGGCGGTTGCGGTGCCCGCCCGCGGTCGAGCGGTCGTGGGCGGGGTGAGAGGAGCGGCGGGGATCGGCGGTGGGTGGAGGAGCACTGGTCAGGAGATGACGAGTCATGAGTTCAGGTTACGCTGAAGTCACTTCCGGTCTCGAGACCTTCGCGGGCCGAATCTAGACTTGGGCCATGAGCGACAGCACGCACCCACCAGCTCCCCCTGTGCCCCAGTCGGCGACGACGAAGCGGCCGTCGAAGACACTGCTCGCCGCCTTCATCGTCGGGGGTGCCCTCGTGCTCGCCGTCATCCTCATTCTCCTTCTGGTTCGGCCCGGTGACGACCGATCACAGCCTCAGGCATCGGATCTCGTCACCCAGTACCTCACCGCCCTGTCCGCAGGGGATGCGACGACCGCGCGCTCACTGGTCAGCCTCGGCCTGAACTCGGACGATTCGCTGCTCAGCGACGAGGTCCTCCAGGATTCACTGGAGCTCGCCCCCATCAGCGACATCGTCGTGGAGGAGAACTCTTCGACGGATGGCTCTGCCGAGGTGCCCGCGACGTTCATGCTCGGGGATCGTGAGGTGTCGATGACCTTCGAGGTCCACGACCTCAGCGACGAAGGCAGGCTCATCACCAATGGGACGTTCTCGGCAGAGCTCCCCTACCTGCAGGGGCTCGAACCGACGGTCAACGGCGCGTCCGTCGGGCGGATGGTCACCGTCTTCCCGGGGCGCTACCGCATCGACCTCGGCAGACAGGAGTTCACCCTCCCCGAGGACACCGTCACCATCGCCGGTGCGAAGGATTCGGTGGCCGTCACGCAGCTGCGCCCGGAGCTGTCGAATGAGGGGCTGGAGTCCTTCCGCGAACTGGTCCGGGACTCTCTCGAGGAGTGCATCGCCATGACGACGCTGTCGACCCCTTGCGGAATGGACCTGACGAACGTGAGCCTGCCGGCGGGTCACGCTCCGGTGGAGAACTCCGTCAAGCGCCAACTCACTCCCGACGGCGATAAGGCACTGGACACCCTGGACGCAGAGATCGACGACCAGCAGCCGACCCTGGTCACGGCCCGAGGCGGCATCGACGTCGAGCTGAACTTCACGGCGGAGAAGGACGGCGTCAACGTGCCCTACAGGAACATGATGGGATCAGGGCTCAAGAAGCCCAGCGTGGATTTCGCCGCTGGGGAGCCGGTGGTCAAGTGGGATTGAGGGGACTCGGCGTCCGGGCGGCTACGGCCGGAGTGTTGTCAGGAGTGGCCAGGACACACGCACCGCCTCGAGTCAGCTTGAATTCTCATCACTTTTGGAACTATGCATCTGTTCTGAAACAGATGCATAGTTCCAAAAGTGATGGACACCGCGTGGCGGCTGTCGTCTCAGCCGCTCACTTCACGCTCACGGTCTCCTCATCCGCGCCCCGGCGAGGGTCTGCACCTCGTCGCTCATCAGCGCCTCGGCGCCCGCCGGCGAGGAAAGCGTCGGCCTTCGCATACTCGGGCGTGGTCGCCAGCGACACTCCGACGTAGAGGACGAGGCTGATGCCGAGTCCGATGAGGACCCGGGTGACCGCGCCCTCGGCCCAGAAGTGCGGGAGTCCGACGCCGAGCTCGACGAGGAAGCCGTAGAGGATGAAGCCGCCTCCGCCGATGATCGAGGCGATGGCTCCGGCGGAGTTCGCGCGGCGCCAGAAGAAGCCGAGGACCAGCGGGAAGAACACTCCTGCCGCCAGCATCTCCGAGGCAAGGGCCAGGAGCTTGAGCGCGCTCGGCAGCTGCACGGAGACAACGAAGCCGATCACCGCTGCCACCAGAGTGGCGGCTCGGGCGATCCACACCTTCTGCTTCTCGCTCACCCCGCCGCGCATGGCCTTGGTCGTCAGTTCCGTGAGGTAGAGGGAGGAGAGGTTGAGGGTGGTGCAGATCGTCGACATGATGGCTGCGGCGATGCCGATGAAGACGATGACGCCGAAGATCGGCAGGAAATGACTGGTCGCCAGGGTCGCGACGATGCCCTCCTCAGGAGGTTCGTTGAAGGCCGCGATCGAGGCGATGCCGGTGAACACGACGAGAAAGTACAGCGGCAGGAAATACACCATGGCATGCACGGTGGTCTTGCGTGCCTCAGCAGGGGACTTCGTCGCCTGCAGACGCTGCCAGGCGGCTGGGTCGATCGTGAAGGCCAGACCGAAGGCGATGACGTAGCCGAGGTTGGGACCGAAGCCCTCCCACAGGTTGAGGAACGCAGCGTCCCTCTTCGCCTCTACCGTCTGGATGATCGCGTCGGGACCACCGGAGACGATGATCGCGCCGACCAACGTGACGACGAGGCCGAGCATGAAGAACGCGAACTGAGCGGTCTCGGTGAGCACCACGGCCCGGAACCCGCCGATCATCGCGTAGAGGAGCGAGAAGACGATGCCGATCACCACTCCGAAGGCGAAGCTGATGTTGAAGAAGACCATGAAGAACAGGCCCAGAGCCACCATCTGGCTCGCACCCCAGACGATGAGGTAGACCGCGGTGACGACCGAGAGCACGGTGCCTGCGGTCCTGTTGTAGCGGGCGGTCATGATGCCGTCCTGCGACAGCGCACCGGCGCGGCGGATCACCGGCCCGAGGGCGAACAGTGCGATGACGGCGATGACGGTCGGCCCTCCGAGCACCCACCACGAGCCCATTCCCTGCGTATTGGCCTCATCGACGGAGATGAGGGCGGAGTTCCCGCCGTACCAGGTGGCGACGAATGCCATCGCCAGCATCCAAGCGGGCATGACGTTGCCGCCGAGGAAGTAGTCGGATTCGGTGTCGGTGCGCCGCTTGTACAGCGCGACCCCGAGCAGGATGAGAAAGTAGGCGGCGAGGGCGCCGATGAGCCAGTACGGAGACATCGTTGTTTCCTTCTCTCGAGGACTTCTGTCGGCCGAACTCCTCGGGAACTCTCCGCGTTGAGAGACCGCTCTGCTGGACCTCGGCTGCCCTCACTCTTCGACACCGACGCAGGAGCTTCAACAGGTGTTCTCAGGCACTGGGAATCGAACCCGGGCCCTGCTGCTGCAGTCAGACCCAGCGGTATTCGTACTCGGGTCGTCCGGGCGTGCCGTGACGCGGCTGCTTGAGAGCCTGCCCCGTGTCCACCAGGTGTTCGAGATACCGGCGCACCGTCACCCGGGAGAGGTCGAGCCGCTTGCCGACCTCGGTCGCCGACACCGGCGAGTCCGCGGCCCGGACCGCTGCCGAGATCGCCGCCAATGTCTCCTCCAGGAGCCCTTTCGGCAGTCGGTCCGGCGAGACGGAGCGGAGTGCTCTCAGCGCATTGTCGACGGATGTCTGCGTGACCAAGGGCCCACCGCCGGTGAGGTTGAGACGGAACGCCCGCTGGTTCTCGAGCTTCTCGCGGAAGGCGGCGAAGGTGAAGGGCTTGATGAGGTATTGCGTGACCCCGACCGAGATCGCCGATTTGATCACCTGCAGGTGCCGAACCGCGGTGATCGCGATGATGTCGGCACCGTGGCCACGGCTGTTCATCCGTCCGGCGACTTCGAGTCCGTGTGAATCGGTGAGGTTCATGTCGAGCAGCACGAGGTCCACCGGCGTGCCCGCCAATGCGAGCGCATCGAACTGGGCCAGCGCCTCCGTGCCGCTCAGGCCGATTCCGGCGACGCTGAATCCCGGCACCCTCCGCACGAAGTCGGCGTGCGCCTCGGCGGTGAGCGGATCGTCTTCGACGATGAGCACCCGCAGTTCGCGATCACTGTCCATCGACATCTCCTCCGGCCCGCTCGGTGTCGGCAGCGTTCTCCGCGCCGCCGCTGAGGTGGTTCCCCGCGCCGTCGCCGAGGTGGCCGACAGTCACGTGCTCCGCATTCAGGGGAAGGGTCACGGTGAAGATCGCTCCGGCGTCGGAGTCGACTTCCAGCTCGCCGCCGAGCCTGGTCACGGCCTGGCGGACCAGCATCAGCCCGTATCCGCGCCCGCCCGGCTGTGGTGGAGCGGCCTTGTCGGATGAGCCGAGGTGGAAGATCGCTTCGATCTCCGCAGGGTCGATGCCGGAGCCGGAATCCGCGATGGTGATGGTGAGCTCCCCGTCGGCTGCGACGAAATCCGCCCAGACGTGACGCTCAACCGAGGCCGCGGCGGCGTCGAAGGCGTTGTCGAGGAGGTTTCCGGTGATGGTGACGAGGTCGCGGGCGTCGAGGGTGCCGGGAGGAAGTTCGCCCGTCGCCGTGATGCTCAGCTCGATCCCCCGTTCGTGGGCCTGGGCGGCCTTTCCGATCAGCAGCGCCGTGATGAAAGGTTCGTCGAGGGACTCGACGAATGAGTCGGTCAGCCGCTGTGACTCCTGCTGATCGCGCACCGCGAAGTCGAGCGCCTCCCGATCCCTGCCGAGTTCGATGAGGGTCGATACCGTGTGGAGCCGGTTGGCGTGCTCATGGGTCTGGGCCCGCAGCGCTTCGGCCAGTGTCGTCATCGTGGCCAGCTCCCCGGTGAGCTCCTGGAAGTCCGTGCGATCGCGCAGCGTGGCGACGGTGCCCCCGCCTCGGTCCCCATCCGAGCTCCGGTGTCCCCGATTCTGCGTGCCGTCGTCCGGCTGGCCGGCCTGCTTCTGGTTGACGACGAGAACGCGATCGCGCGTGAGGTGGATTTCGTCGACCGCGACCCGACCCGAGGCCAACAGCGAGCGCATCGACGCCGGCAGGTCGACGTCGTCGAGCGACACGGGTTCACGATCATCGGTTTCGGGCAGACCCAGCAGCGCGGCCGCCTCATCGTTGTAGAGCACCAACCAGCCGTCGTCGTCGACGAGGATGAGTCCCTCCCGCAGCGAATGCAGGGCCGAATCGTAGAAGGCGAAGAGGCTCTTCAACTGCTCCGGGCCGTAGCCGAGCGTGACTCGCCTGAGATAGCGGCTGACCATCCACGAACCGAGTCCGCCGAGCGCGATGGCGGCGAGCGCGACGATGATGATCTGCGGCAGCGAGGCTGCCTGTGCCACCGACAGCGTCTCGAGGGTGACGCCGACGGCGACCATCGCGGTCACGTCTCCACTGTCGTCGAGAATCGGCACGATCGCCCGCACTGAGGCGCCGAGCGTTCCCACGTACTCCTCGACGTGACTCTCGCCGCCCAGCGCGGGCGAGACGGTGCCGATGTACTCCCGGCCGATCTCCTCGGCGCGCGGATGCGTGTAGCGGGTGCGGTCGCGGTCCATGATCGTCACGAAGTCGACGTCGGCAGTGGACATGACGGTGCGTGCGAATGGTTGGAGCGCAGCGGAGGGGTCCGCGCCGTCGACGGAGTCGATGACGAAGGGATCGTGCGCCAGTGTCTCGGCGATGCTGAGCACCCGCGCCGAGGCGGCCTCCCGGGCCGCGTTCATCCTCGAGACGTAGCTGGTGGCGCTGAGCGCCGCGCAGACGATGACGATGAGCACCAGCTGCATGACGAACAGACGGCGGGCCAGCGGCCCGCCGCGACGCCGGTTCCGGGTGGCCGCGGGAATCAGCCCTTGGACTTGCCGGAGAGCATCAACGAGATGCCGATCGCCACCAGCCAGGTGTCCTTGGCCAGCGGGATTCCCTCCTGCGAGGGGCGGATTCCATCGTCTTCGGTCATGCCGTCGATGGCGAAGTAGTTGGCGGTGAGCCCGGAGCCGAAGGCTGTCAGGGCTGCTCCGGCGATCCGGGTGGGAACGAAGGGGCACAGCAGCGCCGCACCGACGGCGATCTCACCATAGGTGAGGAACTTCCCGAACTGGGCCGGAGTCATCTTCTTGACCATGGGGACACCGTTGGCAGCCGTCTGCTGCAGGCCCTTGGCGGTCTCCTCATCCATACCGAGCTTGCCGATGCCGGAATTGAGGATGAAAGCGCCGGGGACGGCGCGCAAAACTGCAGTGTTGAGCCTCATGTCCTCCTCCTTCGTTGGGTGGTGCCTTCCGGTTCAAGACTAATCTCGCACGCAGCACATGCGCCACAGACTTTCGCCATGAACACTATGAACGCAACCGAGACGCAGGGCGGATGAGTCTGTGAGTCTGAGTGAGCACTTCGCCGCAGTCACTCGTGGCGGATACACCGACTCAAGGAGGAGAGATGGCAATGTCGCCACATCACACCGCGTCCAGCGCACCGGAGGGCAGCGTTCCCGCGGGCGCTGCCGTGCGCAGGAAGGACCGCACGCACTGGCTCTACATCATGGTCATCGTCGCCGTCGTGCTCGGAGCGGCGATCGGACTGGTCTTCCCCGAAGCCGGGACAGCGCTCAAGCCGCTCGGCACGGCCTTCATCGCCCTCATCAAGATGATCATCGCCCCGATCATCTTCTGCACGATCGTCCTCGGCGTCGGGTCGGTGGCCCGGGCCGCCACCGTCGGCAAGGTCGGCGGGCTGGCCATGCTCTACTTCCTCATCATGGCGACGTTCGCCCTGGTCATCGGGCTCGTCGTCGGCAACATCATCCACCCGGGCACCGGCCTCCAGCTCAAGCCCTACGAGGAGGGTGCAGGCGATTCGAACGCGACCGTCGACTTCCTCCTCAGCCTCATCCCGGGCGACATCCCCGTGCTGCCGACACTGGTGCTCGCGCTGCTCGTCGGCTTCGCGCTGCAGTCCATGGGCAAGGCGGGAGAACCCGTCCTCACCGGCATCCGCCACATCCAGGCGGTCGTGTTCAAGCTCATGATGATGATCATGTGGGCCGCTCCGATCGGCGCGTTCGGCGCGATCGCCGCCGTCGTCGGCGCAACCGGCTGGGCGGCTATCGCCTCGATGGCCGTGCTCATGGGTGCGTTCTACCTCACGTGTGCGCTGTTCATCGTCATCGTGCTCGGCGGCCTGCTCAAGGTGGTCACGGGGCTCAACATCTTCCGTCTCATGAAGTACCTGGCCCGCGAGTACCTCCTCATCTTCTCCACCTCCTCGTCGGAATCGGCGCTGCCCCGACTCATCGCGAAGATGGAGCATGCCGGAGTGTCCAAGGCGGTCGTGGGCATCACCGTCCCGACCGGGTACTCGTTCAACCTCGACGGCACGGCGATCTATCTGACGATGGCTTCGCTGTTCGTGTCGAGCGCGATGGGGATGCC
>JAPSIC010000183.1 GCA_031179165.1 Brevibacterium sp. | reverse complement strand
TCATTGGACCCGATCGCTTCTCACGATCCAGGTGGGAGACAGACTCCGCTTCGCACCACAATCCAGTGTACTACGGTTCGCGGACCCACGCACATCGAGGTCAGGACGGGTGAGATCTGTGTCGCATCTTGCTGAACAGACGTTCGGCCTCCGCCTTCTGCTCTGCGACCGTGGTCACCGTCACAGGGTCGACGGGTGCGAAGGTGTCGACGAGATCTCCGACGCCCTGCTCGGTCATTCGGTAAGCGCGCAGGCCTCCGCCCTGATCGCGTGCCATCCCGCTGGGCCAGACATCTGCCTGTGCGCCGGCCACGCCGAGGTGCCACCCCTTCGGTTCGAGCTGCTCGCGGACCTGGCACAAAGCTTCGAAGGCGTCATCGGCTACTTGCTCTACGGCGTCGAACTCGGTCGACTCAACCCGCACTGCCCATCTCCTGTCGGTGTACCACCAGGAGATGGTGGCCTTGTGCACGACTCCGCCCTGAAGCACCTCGATCGTCTGTTCCTGTCGTTCCGGCATCAGTACCCTTCCGTCGACCGCTTCAAGTGACGCATATCCCGGCGGGCACCTGCCTATCGGACCTCGATGATATGTCAAGCTTGGAGCATGAATTCACATGAGTCCGCACCTGCCGGAGCCTCCTCCGATTCCGGCGCAGCCGATCCCTCCGCTGTCGCCGATGTCACCCGCGACATCGCCGAGGTTCCCGCCGTCGAGGTCATCACCTCCACTGCCGTTCACTTGATGTCCGCCGCAGCCGTCAAGTGCGGCTTGGCCGAGGACACCCCCGAAGCCTCGGCTGCCGACTACCAGGACCTCGATGAGGCCCGCAAGCTCATCACCGCGCTGGCCGGGTTGGTCACCGGTGCCGCTACGGTCATCGGCGACCACCACGCGCGCCCCCTGCGTGATGGGCTGCGCAGTCTGCAGCTGGCGTTCCGTGAAGCGTCGACGATTCAAGATGCTCCGGGGCAGGGGCCCGGCGAGAAGTTCACCGGGCCAGTTCGGTGAACAGGGCGGTTCAGGGATTCCTGAGGACGAAAGCCCGTGTGGACTCGAGCAAAGAGCCCGCACGCCAGAAGATATAAAGCACTTGGAACAGGTGCTATAAAGAACACCGGCCAAGGCATATGGGACGAAACGGGAGTCGAATCGTGCGTCTCCCATAGTTACATATAGTTTAGGACCCCTTGCTATGGATATAGCTCTCAGCTCAGTTGACGCACTCTCCCCCGTGACAGATGACCTCGTACTTTGGCGCTACTTGGACTTCCCCAAATTCTTGGATTTAATCACAACTTCCACCCTCAAAATGCCGAGGGCCTCAATGATGGAAGACGCATATGAAGGCACAATGGGTCCCGGTGCCATTTCTTCCACCCTCGCAAGCTGGAGGAAGAGAGGACAACCTAGCTATTCCCGATACGCTTCCATCAACACAGTGATTAAACAATCGTTCTTTTGGCAAGAACGCACATACGTGTCGTGTTGGAATGCCTTCCCCCATGAGAACGCGGGACTATGGCGAATCTATGGGGACGACAAAGGCGTCGTCGTTCGCACCACCTGGGGGTCCCTGCGTAAGTCGCTTCTCGGGCGGGCGGATTGCGTGGACCGGGTATTTTATGGTCGTGTCGACTATCGAGATTTTGATACTGATTCTGACTTTACCGACACGTACACAGACCAATATTTCATCAAACGCCGCGAATTCGTTCATGAACACGAATTCCGATTGGTCGCGCACGATAATTCCCGAACTCACACCTATAACGACACTGACCCGACTGACCTGCCTCATTACGCGGCTCTTCCCTGCGATCTGAACCTATTGATCGAAGAGGTGCTGATCAGCCCCCGTCTCGGGAGCTGGGTTAAAGAACCTATCATTGCGGTCTCCACTAAATATGATGGCAAGTGGAATGTCCGCCAGTCGAACCTGTATCAACCACCAATCAAAGAGACTTACGAATTTTAACACGGACTACTTGCCAGTCCTGCAGATGAAAGAATCTCCGAAATTGATAGGTCGACTACGTTCGAAATACTAGAAATTTTCAGGGGAGCTTCAGCTACACGCAGTTAACGCCATGCTCTGTGAACGGGTCGCAGTAACAAGAGATCTCGGCATTTAATCCCCATCTTCCAGCGCTCGGACGATACGAGGCAGCGCAGTCTTAATCGTTTGCGCGGCATCCCGGTTAGATTTTGCGATCATTTCCATACGCCCAAGCATCGAAGTTGATGAAACTGCTCGCCCTTCCAACAAGATCAGTCTCGCGTTAAGCTCGAAATCATCGCTGAACTCTTCACCGCCAATACCGGTGTACGAGATCGAGACTTTCACTTCGTTCGGCAGCTCGTGGACGTTCCGAGATGACGGGTCCTCTAGGCTGAAGTCCGACAACCACCAGGAGTTGCCAAACTGCTGGCCCGGGGCGAGCATCGGAATCGAAGTGTCGTATCGTTCGTGTAAAACCCACGCATGGCTGCTCTTCTCTCCTTCCGGGATCGGCGGGTCGAATGAAACTCGAACGTTGCGTGCCGGCGTCTGCCCGACGTTCCTGATGAGCATGCGAATTGTGTCATCGCTGTGTTCGGACGTCGCGAATTCAGCTGTCATGAACGGTTGCGATCTTGCCCGGTTGTCGTTTGTACTCCGTTGGATACCCCACCCGGCGAATGCGGCCGCACCCACCGCGGCGACTGCGCCCACGCTCGTTCCAACGGCGTTGATGATCTCGATTGATTCCATTCCTGAAGCATTCCACTCGGCACTGACATGGCTGATCCCGTAGCTGGTTTGTGAGCGCAGCGGCAATCAGATCCTCGCGGACAGTAATGGATTGACTTCTTTAGATTTTCGAGGCAATGATCCCCAAGTTTCTGTCGAGCCGGATTTGAGCCGCCCCTACCTCAGTTGAGGAAGATGTCATTCCCCGGCCCGAGCGGCAGATCGAACAGGTACCAGACCCCAAGCAGGGCTGCCCATGCCAGCCAGAACGGGATGACGAACGGGAACATGCGGGAGATCACCGTTCCCAATCCGGCGTTCGGCTCGTAGCGGCGGACCAGCCCGAGCAGCACGATCATGTAGGGGTTGAGCGGCGTGATGACCTGGGTGGCCGAGTCTCCGACACGGAAGGCGGCTTGGGTGAAGGCCGGCTCATAGCCGAGCAGTGCGAAGAGCGGCACGAAGACTGCACCCATGAGCGTCCACATCGACGAGCCGGAGACGATGAAGAGGTTGAGCACGCTCGCCAACAGCATGAAGCCGATGATCGCCGGGAATCCGGTGAGGTTGATCGCCTCGAGACCGGCGGCTCCGGTCACCGCGATCCAGGAGCCGATTCCCGTCCAGTTGAACAGGGCGATGAACTGGCCGAGGATGAACGCGAGGATGAGGAACGACATCATGTCGACGATCGAATCCCCCATCATCCGCACCACGTCGTTCATCGACTTGATCGAGCGCACTTTGATGCCGTAGACAATGCCCATCGTGATGAAGTAGGCGAACACGATGAAGACGATCGAGGACAGCAGCGGCGACTTCGGCAGGAAGCCCCCGTCTTCGTTGCGCCAGGGCGAATTCGGGATGAGCACCGCGAACAGGAGGAGCGCGGTGAGCACCAGTGCCGACAGCAGGGCTAAGATCAGCCCCTTCTTCTCCTCCGGCTCAAGCTCGGCCTTCATCGGGGCGGGTGAGGCGTTTCCGGCATCGGTCCCCTCCGGGGCGTTGTGCTCACGAGGCGCATCCGCTGCCCGGTATTCCGGGGCCAGTCCCCCGCCGGACACATCGACGGGATCGCGCGAGATGCCTTTGCGCACCATGTTCGGCTCGATGAGCTTGTCGATGATGAACCCGGCGATGATCGCCAGAACGACCGAGGCGACGATGTTGAAGAAATAGTTCGATACCGGGTTCACCGCTGCATAGTCGGTTCCCGGCAAGGTTCCCATCACCGAGGTCGTGATGCCCGCGAACAGCGCGTCGAGGCTCGTCGGCACCACTGAGGTCGAATAGCCGGCGCCGGTCGCGGCGAAACCTCCGATGAGACCGGCCATCGGGTGACGACCGGCGGCCTTGAACACGAGGGCGGCCAGGGGCGGGATGATGATGAACGCGGAGTCGGCCATGATCGATCCGACGACCCCGACGAATCCCACTGCGTACGGCAGCAGCCAGCGCGGGCTCGAGCCGAAGGCGACCCGGACGGCGGCGGCCAGCATGCCCGACTTCTCCGCCACTCCGACGGCGAGCAGGATCGGCAGCACCGTGGCCAGAGGCGGGAAGCCGATGTAGTTCTCACCCATCGTGGTGGTCAGCCACGACAGTCCCTCACCGGTGAAGAGGCCTTTGATCGTGACCGACTCGTCGGCGCCGGGGATATTCACGGAGACGCCGGCCATGGCCATCGCGGTCGAAATCAGACCGGTGATGATGAACAGGCCGAGGAAGAGCGTGAACGGTTCGGGAAGCTTGTTCCCCACCCGTTCGATCGCGTCGAGGATCCTCTGCCCCCGGCTGATCCGTCCCTGCGTCGTCGTTGACATCGTCTCTCCTCGATACCTCGTTGTGTCGACATAGTGGTGGTGGTGAGGCTACGGCACTGTTCATGCGCCTTCAGCGCAGACGGTTTCTCAGTTGAAGTAGTTGGGCACGTCGATGGCACCTCCGGCGCGCTGGAACTCGGCGACCACCTCGGCGGCGAGGTCATCGTCGACGAGGAAGTCCAGCGCCGTGGACGCGAGACCATAGGCGCCGTCCCGGGCCGCGGCCTCGGCGTCATCGGAGACGGCGGCGGCCGCGAACTCGCGGGTGTGGAGCGCGACCTCGGAATCCGCCGTCTTCAGCAGCGGATGGATTCCGGGGATGCGATAGGACACGTTCCCGAAGTCGGTGGACGCGGCGATCGACTCGTCGAGTACTCCCGCCGGCACCGGATGTCTCCCGCGCTCCTCCTCGTGGAGAGCCCACCGCCTGGTCAGCGCGTCATTGCCGCGCACCGGCAGGGACGGCGCGTGCTCGTCCCAGTGGATGTCGACGCCCGTCCCGGTCATCAGTGCCGCACCCTTCGCGACGTCCTCGACCCGGGCGGAGAGTTCCTTGAGCGTCTCCGGGTACTTCGAGCGCACATAGCACCTGACCTGCGCGAGCTCGGTGATGATCGACGGCCGCGTCCCGCCTTCGGAGACGACGGCATGCAGGCGGGAGATCGGCGGCATCTGCTGCCTCAGCAGCCCCAGTCCCTGGTAGAAGAGATTGGCCGCATCGAGTGCGTTCTTGCCCATGAATGGCTGCGCCGAGGCGTGGGCGGGCACTCCTTTGAACGTCACGTCGAGCAGACGACGACCGAGCCACACCTGGTCGGCACAGTCGTAGCCGTAGCCGTGGACCATGATAGCGGCGTCGATCCCGTCGAAGGCTCCCTCGCGAGCCATCAGCTCCTTGCCGGAGTGGCCTTCCTCGGCCGGGGTGCCCAGCAGGACGACGGTGCCGGGCACGGCGTCCGGGTCCGAGGCGTGCAGTGCGGCCAGGGACAGGAAGGCGCCGACCGCGCACGTGGCGATGAGATTGTGTCCGCAGCCGTGGCCGATTCCGGGTAGGGCATCGTATTCGGCGAGGATGGCGATCGTGCGTCCATTGCCCGAACCGGTCGTCGCCCAGACTGCCGTATCGAGGCCGTACACACCCTGTTCGACGGCGGTTCCATGCGAGGCGACGAGGTCGGCGATCGCCGCCGCCGAGTGATGTTCGTCGAATGCGGTCTCGGCCAATCCGTGAATGGTGTGGAGCAGACCCACGAGGTCAGCGGAGAGTTCGTCGATGTTCTCGGCGAGCGCCTGGGTCGAGGAATCGGGCGCACCGGTGAACTCGGATTCCCACCCTGCTGCAGTGGTGGCCCGGGCTTCGGTCTCCCGTTCGATGTGATCGAGATAGCTGTCGTCAGGAGCAACGGGCTGGCTGAGATCTCGCAATTCGCTCATGCGTTCAGGCTAACGGCACCCGCCGCCCAGGTCACGAGCGACGCGGTCAGGTCCCGCTG
>JAPSIC010000044.1 GCA_031179165.1 Brevibacterium sp. | reverse complement strand
GTCGAGGCGACGACAGTGCCCGAACCCCGTTTCCGGGCCACGACTCCCGCCTCGACAAGCGCGGTCATCGCCTTCTGCACCGGGTTCCTGCTGACGGCGAACTTGTCCATGAGCTCCTGCTCCGTCGGGAGTCTGTCTCCCACGGAATAGTTTCCCCGCTGGATCTCGGTTTCGATCCAGTCACGGATCTCTTGGTGCTTCGCTGCCGCCATGTGTCGAGACTAACCATGCCGAAAGAACATTTCAATAGAAAATAGGTAATTACTTTTGAGTACCGCCGGATCATCCCGCATGATGGAAGAAGAGAGGCCCGATGTCGCGTTCGGTCCTCGACGGTGACACCAACACCGGTGACACCGACTCAGAGACGAGAAGAAGAGGCGAAATGACGTACGACTACATCGTCATCGGCGGTGGCGTTCATGGCAGCGCCGCGAGCTATCACCTGTCCAAGTCGGGAGCCGCTGTGCTCATGCTCGAAGCGAAGACCATCGCCTGTGGAGCCTCTGGCGGCGTTGGCTATCGCGGAGTGCGCGCGAATGCCCGCGATATTCGAGAACTCCCGCTCATGCGCATCGCCTACGAGATCTGGCCCGGCATCAACGACGAGTTGGGAATCTCCCCGGGCTACCAGCGCCTCGGCGGTCTGGAGCTCATCGGACATGATGTGCTCGACGATGCGAGTCTGCGTGACGAGCTCGAGACGCGGGTCAAGGTGCAGTCCGCTTTCGGCATCGACACGCGACTGATCGATCGGGCAGCCCTTGACCAGCTCGAACCGGGTGCGGCCGCCTCGGTGGGCGGGGCCATCTACTGCCCAGACGATGGAGTGGGCGACCACACGGAAGTCACCCGAGGCTATGCTCGGGCCGCCCAGAAGTCGGGCGCCGATGTGCAGGAAGGCACGGCCGCGACACGCATCGAACAGACCTCTGCCGGCTATGCGGTGACCACAAGCGGGGGAGAGGTCCATGTCGCGAGGAAGCAGGTCCTGGTCATGGCCAACAGCTACAGCCGCCGACTGCTGCATGACTCGTTCGGAGTCGACCTGCCGACCACGCTCTTCAACCCTCAGATGACTCCGGTGCGGACGAAGTCGGGATTCGCCTTCCAGCACCTCCTGGGTCACTATTCGCTGCCGTTCGCGGCCAAGTCACTCGGCGACGGCTCAGTCATGCTGTCGGGCGGCCGCACGGGCGGATGGGACTACGACAATGACGCGGGATTCACTCGTGCGGAGATCGCCGAACGGTCCGTGATCGACGCGGGCTCGCTCTACCCGGAGTTCGAAGGAGCCGAGATCGTCCTCACCGACGCCTCCCGTCCCGACAGCAAGTGCGTCGATGACATTCCGATCATCGACACCGTCCCTGGACACGACGGGGTCCTCTTCGCCACCGGGTGGAGTGGTCACGGTTTCGCAATCGCGCCCGCCGTCGCGACTCTCATCGCGCAGTGGTGCACGACAGGGCAGAAGCCGGTGGAGCTGGAACCCTTCGCGTTCAGTCGGTTTCCGAACTGAGCACGTCCGAGAGACTGTGCCACAACGGTGAACGGCCCCACCATGATTTGATGGGGCCGTTCGCGGTGGTTTGCTCCGACGGATCAGACTCCGTCCAGTTCAACCACCGGTTCGGGCGCCTTGCGCCGTGTACGCACAAGCACCAGATATACAACCGCCGTAACCACGAATCCGACCAGCCACGCGATGTCGATGAACTGCAGCGGCTCGGCCATCGGCCCGGTGAAGAGCGGGGTGATCATGAACGGCACTTGCGCGAGCAGGCCGATTCCGTAGCTGGACAGGCCGACGACATTCCACTTCCCATACCGACCGCCGTCGGGAGCGAAGAGGTCATCGAGGTCGTAGTGGCCCTTCTGCACGATGAAGTAGTCCGCCAGGTTGATGGCCGACCACGGGATGAGGACGTAGAGCAGCAGGGTGAGGAAGCTTTCGAACATCGTCATGAAGTCACCCTGACCGAGCACCGCGATCAGCGTGGCCACGGCACCGCTGATGATGGTCGTCCACACGCGCTTGGCCGGGGTGATCGTCGACCTGAAGTTCGACTGCATCACCGTCAGTGCGTTCATCACCGCCGAGTACAGCTCGACGCCGTTGATGAGGGCCGAGCTGACGGCGAAGACGATGAGCACGATCATCCCGATCGGGCCCAGGTACTCTCCAAGTGCGGCCAGCGGGTTGTCGGGGTTCGCGGCACCGAGCAGCACGCCGAGGCTCATGACGAACACGGAGCTGAGGACGAGGCCGAGATAGGTGCTCCAGAACGCCGTCTTCGGGCCCGTCGACTTCGGCAGGTAGCGCGAGTAGTCGGACACGTACGGGGCGTAGGCGAGCTGCCACACGATGCCGATCGCCAGCATGGCGAAGAATCCCTCGAACGTGAACGCGGCCTCCGACCGCTGGCTGGTCACCTCGGGCTCGAGGGCGAACAGGACCATCGACACGGTGACGGCCAGGGCGATGAAGATCGACAGCCATGTCATCGTCTTCTGCAGCAGGTCGTAGCCGAAGACACAGAGACCGATCCCGATCACCGCGAACAGCACGATCGCCGTGGTGCCGTTGAAGTCGGGGAAGACGGCGAGCAGGGAGTCCTTGGCGACGATGAGGATGCTCGAGAAGAACCCCATGAACATGATGAAGGCGATGATCGCGAACAGGCTGGCGCCGAGGTAGCCGAACTGGGCTCGGGCCTGGAGCATCTGGGGCACGCCGAGGTGAGGTCCCTGGGAGGCGTGCAGGGCCGAGCCGAACGCTCCGATGACGTTGCCGGCGAGGATCGCGACGATGCTCCAGAAGATCGGCAGGCCGTAGGCTCCGCTGGCGACGGCTCCGGTGATGACGGTCAGCGGCATCATGTTGAGACTGACCCAGATGGCGAAGAGCGACCAGTTGGTCCCTGTGCGTTCGCCGTCCGGGATCGGCAGCACGTGCTGCTGTTCGAAGCGCACGAATGTCTTCGAGTTGGGGTCGGTGATGTCGGACATGAGTTCTCTCCTTTGAGCTGCTCTCGTCCCGGGGCGCCGAGGTGGCGCCCCGGGTGGTGTCGCGATCAGATCCCGGCGCGCTCGACAGCGAGGGTGAACGCCTGGTCAAGCAGCCGCGTGAGCTCGTCGATGTCGGCCGCGGTCATGACCAGCGGCGGCGAGACCTGGACGAGGGGGTTGCCCTCGGCGTCGATGGCGACGCGACAGATGAGACCCACCTCGGCGAGTGCCGGGTTGAGGTAGGAGCCGACGAACTCCGCGGCGCCGACCGTCTCATGCGTCCACGACTTCGCCTCCTTGTCGGTGACGAGCTCGAAGGTGCGGTGGAACCCGTCCCCGCGCAGGTCACCGACGATCACCGTGTGCTTCTCGGCCAGGCCGGCGAGCTTCTCGCCGAGGTAGGGGCCGAGTTCGGCGACGTTCTCGACGACGCCTTCGCGCTCCATGATCTCGAGGTTCTTCAGCGCCGCCGCACAGGCGACGGGGTGGCCGCCGTAGGTCAGGGCGTGGTTGAACATCCCGACCGGTCCATCGAGGACGGTTTCGATGATCCGGTCGCTGGCGATGACTCCGCCGAGCGGCATGTACGCCGAGGCGATTCCCTTGGCGAAGGTGATCATGTCCGGCTGGAAGCCGTAGTGGTCGGAGCCGAACCAGGAGCCCAGCCGTCCGTAGCCGGTGATGACCTCGTCGGCGATCATGAGGATGCCGTACTTGTCGCACAGCTCCCGCACGCCCTGGAAGTAGCCCGCGGGTGGGGTGAGGCTGCCGCCGGCGTTCTGCAGCGGCTCCATGATGATCGCCGCGATCGTGTCCGAGCCCTCCTGGATGATGAGGGACTCGAGTTCGCCGAGGAGGAACTGGGTGAACTCCTTCTCCGTCTCGGCCTCGGGGCGGCGGTAGCGCTTCGTGTTGTGGGTGTGGCGCACGCCATTCATCAGGGGTTCGAACATCTTGCGCACATCGGTCATCCCGTTGAGCGACATCGCCCCGAAGCTGGTGCCGTGGTAGGCGACGCGGCGGGCGAGGAACTTGTAGCGGGTGCCCTCCCCGCGGGTGATGTGGTACTGGCGGGCGAGCTTGATCGCGGCCTCGTTCGACTCCCCGCCGCCGGAGGCGAAGAACACCCGGTTGAGGTCGCCGGGGGCGAGTTCGGCGATCTTCTGCGCGAGCTTCGCCGCCGGGGGATGGGCGACCGACCACGTCGTCTGGTAGGGCAGTGCCGCCATCTGCTCGCGCACGGCGTCTCCCACCTCGGCGCCGTAGGTGTAGCCGAGCTGGACGCAGAAGAGTCCGGCCAGCCCGTCGAAGAACCGGGTGCCGTTCTCGTCATAGACCGAGCAGTGCTCGCCGCGGACGAAGATGGGAAGCTCGGCGTCGCGGTACTTCGCGGCCGGGGTGAAGTTCATGACGAGGTGGCGCTTGGCGATCTCGGAGAGGTTCTCCGGGGTCGCTGCGGCCTCGGCGGTGGCGGTCGTGGTGTCGGTGTTCTCGGTCATTGTGCTGCCTTTCGAAGGGTGAGAGGTCGGGTGGTCGGTGCGAGAGGGGCTGGCCGGCCCGGCATTGCGGCAGGCATCAGCCCCACTGCATCCAGGTGGTCTTGAAGTCGGTGTAGTTCTCGAGTGCGTGGATTGACAGGTCGCGGCCGAAGCCCGACTGCTTGAACCCGCCGAACGGGGTGGTGAAGCCGAGAGCGTCGACGGTGTTGACGGAGACGGTGCCGGCGACGAGACGGGAGGAGACCCGGTGGGCCCGGGCCAGGCTGCCGGTCCACAGGGACGCGGCCAGCCCGTACGGGGTCTCGTTCGCCTTCGTGATCGCCTCCTCCTCGGTGTCGAAGGGGGTGACGAGGGCGACGGGTCCGAAGATCTCGTGGACGTGGAGCCGGTGGTCGGCGGGCAGCCCGGTGACGATGGTCGGGTCGATGAAGGCCCGGGACCCGTTGATGTCGGGGCGGTTGCCGCCGGCGGCGATCGTGCCGTCGGCGCGGGCCTCCTCGATGCACTCCCACACCTGGTCGGCGTGCTTCTCGGACACCAGGGAGCCGATGGCGCTCGCCGGATCGAGCGGGTCACCCGGCTGGAAGCCGTCCGCCGCCTGCTGGAGCAGGCCGAGGAACTCCTCGTAGACGGAGCGCTCGACGAAGATCCGCGAGTTCGCCGAGCACACCTCGCCCTGGTTGTAGAACGCGCCGAAGGCCGCCTTGTTCGCCGCAGCGGCAAGGTCGTCGCAATCGGCGAAGACGAGGTTCGAGCTCTTGCCGCCCGCCTCGAGCGCGAGTCGCTTCATGTTCGACTGGCCCGCGTACTGCTGGAGCTGCTTGGCCACCTCGGTGGAACCTGTGAAGGCGAGCATGTCGACGTCCATGTGCAGGGCCAGCGCCTTGCCGGCCACGGACCCGCGGCCGGGGACGACGTTGAGGATGCCGGAGGGGATGCCGGCCTCGACGGCGAGTTCGGCCAGCAGCAGCGCCGAGTGCGAGGCCTCGACGGGAGGTTTGACGACGACGGCATTGCCCGCGGCCAGAGCCGGGGCGATCTTCCACGTCGCGATCTCCAGCGGGTAGTTCCAGGCGACGATGACGCCGATGACGCCGAGGGGTTCGCGCGTGACGAGCGCGGTCGACCCGACCGGGGTCACCGGGATCTCGTCGCTGAGCTTCTCGATCGCCTCCCCGTAGAAGCGGTAGAGGGCCGCCGACCCGGGTGCGTCGATGGTCGAGGACTCACCGATCGGCTTGCCCATGTCCAGGGTGTCGAGAAGCGCGAACTCGTCCGAGCGGGCCTCGATGAGATCGGCCAGCCGCAGCAGCGCCACCCGGCGTTCGGCAGCGGAGATCTGCGACCAGGCGCCGGACTCATAGGCCCGTCGGGCGCTCGCCACCGCCGCATCGATGTCGGAATCCTCGCCGAGGTGGAGCTGGGAGAGGGTCTCGCCGGTGGCCGGGTTCGTCTTCGGATGGGTCGCACCCGAGAGTGAGTCGACGCGTCGGCCGTCGATGACGGGACGACCGTCGATGGTCAGAGCGGCGGCCTTGGCGCGCCAGTCCGCAAGAGTGGTCGGTCGGGTCTCGGTCATCGGTGGTTCTCCTTGAGAGCGGGGAAGGTGGGCGGGTTGCGGGTGGAGTGGGCGGAGGCGCTCAGGCGCTGGCCGGGCCGCTCGGGCGCCGGCGGGCTGCTCAGGCACCGGTCGGGCTGTTCGGCGTGGCCGCGCGGTCTTCGTCCTTGAGCAGGTCGATGCCTCGGGTCTCGGGAATCGAGACCACGGTGACGATGCCGACGACACCCACGACGGCGAGGAAGAACCCGGGGCTGAGGATGTTCCCGGTCGCGTCGATGAGCCAGGTCAGGGCGTAGGGTGCGGTGCCGGCGAAGAGCGCAGCAGTCACGGCGTAGGCGATCGACAGCCCCGTCTGGCGGGTCCTGGTCGGGAACAGCTCGACGACGGTCACGGCATGGGTGCCGAGGATGATCGCGAGGATGAAGGCCAGGCCGAAGGTCGAGACGAACGACGCCCAGCCGGCGTCGACGTTCATGAGCAGGAACAGCGGGACGGAGAACACGGTGAGCGCGATCGCGGCCGTCATCAGGACCGGTTTGCGGCCGACCTTGTCGGAGGCGATTCCGGCCAGCGGGACGATGATGAGGCCCAGCGCCGAGGCGAGCGTCGAGAGCAGCGCGGCCCGGCCGGGATCGATGCCGAGGCTCGTCTCCTGGTAGGTGAGGAGGTAGACGAGCACCACGTAGAACGTGACGTTCATGAAGATCTCCATGCCGCAGGTCTGGATGAACTGCTTGGGATTGCGGCGGAAGACCTCGCGCACCGGCGACGGGGAGACCGTGTCCATCTCCTGCAGCGCCTCGAATTCGGGGGTGTCCTCGATCTTGCGGCGGATGTAGAGGCCGATGAGGCCAAGCGGCACGGTGATGAGGAACGGGATCCTCCACCCGCCGGCCAGGACCTGTTCGGGCGTCAGTGCCTGGTTGAGCAGGTAGACGGCGAAGGAGGCAAGGAGGAACCCGAGCAGGGATCCGAACTCGAGCCAGCTGCAGCCGAACCCGCGCCGCTTCGGCGGTGAGAACTCACCGAGGAAGGCTGCGGCACTGCCGAACTCGCCGCCGGCCGCCAGCCCTTGGACGATGCGGGTGACGATGAGGAGGATGGGGGCGAGCACACCGATGGTGGCGTAGGTCGGCAGGATGCCGAGCACCAACGTCGCGATGGCCATGGCGAGGATGACGAGGGACAGGGTGTGCTTACGGCCGATCCGGTCGCCGAGGCGGCCGAAGATGATCGCGCCCACGGGGCGGACGAGGAAGGACACCGCGAACACGGCGAAGGTCGCGAGCAGTCCGGCGGTGGCGTCGGACTCGGGGAAGAACACCGCGGCGATCGTCGTCGCCATGTAGGCATAGACGGCCCAGTCGAACCAGTGGACGAGCACGCCGATGGATCCGGCGACCACGCTCTTCTGCAGGCCCTTCTTGTAGGTCCGGTCAGTCATGTCGGGGTGTTCACCGGTCATGTCGCGAATTCCTCCTTTGGAATCGTGGTGCTGGCGGCTCGGGCCGTTCTATGCCTGAGCGGCTGAGGTGCGGTCGGTGGTTCGGGCCCGCTGGATGCTCACGTCCACCGCGGTCCAGGCCAGCGCGGTGGCCCCGTCGAACAGGGTCTGCTCGGCCTGGTCGCCGACGCAGGATTCGGCGAAGGCGGCCTGATGGTTGCTCGCCTCACCGCCGACGCCGATGTAGGGGTGGATGGCGTTGACGATCTGGGACACGTTGCCCATGTCGGTCGAGGCGCGGTTCATCGTCGCCGCCACCGGGTCAACGTCGAAGTTCCGGCCCAGCGCCAGGGCGTTGGCGCGGTAGAGGTCGAGGGCCTCTTCGTCGGTGCGCATCTCCGCGTACCTCTTGCTCTCCGGTGTGATCGACAAGCTCGCGCCGGTGGCGAGTGCACCGGCCTCGAAGCAGTTGATGACCCGCTGCTCGAGTTCGAGGAGCTGCTCGCTGGTCTCGGCCCGCACGTACCAGCGGCCCTCGGTCTTCTCCGGGATCGCATTGGGAGCCTCCCCGCCGTTGGTCATCACGCCGTGGACGCGGACGGTCTTGGGCAGCTGCTGGCGCAGGAGGCCGAGGGCGACTTGGGCGATGAGGAAGGCGTCGTTGGCGTTGATGCCGCGTTCCGGGTAGGCCGCGGCATGGGCTGCTCGCCCGGTGTACTCGACGTGCCAGTGGGTGACGGCGAAGGGTTCGGCCTCGGCGACGTCGACCGGGGCGGGGTGGGCCATGAGCGCGAAGTCGAGCTCCGTGAACGCGCCGCGCTCGAGGAGCTCGATCTTGCCGCCGCCGCCCTCCTCGGCGGGGGTGCCGATGACCTCGACCGTGAGGCCGAGTTCGGCGGCGACGGCGGCCAGGCCGATGGCCCCGCCGACGCTCATCGCGGAGATGAGGTTGTGCCCGCAGGCGTGCCCGAGCCCGGGCAGGGCGTCGTATTCGGCGAGGAACCCGATCGTGAAGTCGCCGGTGCCGAAGGTGGCCCGGAACGCGGTCTCCAGTCCCAGGTAGGGCTGTTCGACCGTGAACCCGGCCTCGGCCAGGACCGCCGCCACCGCGGCAGAGGAGCGGTGCTCCTGCCAGCCGAGCTCGGGGTCGTCGTGGAGCGTGTTCGACAGCTGCACGAGTGCGTCCCCCGCCTCGGCGATGCGGGTGGAGATGCGGTCCTTGACGGCGTCGGTCATCGGTCGTCCCCGGGGACTCCGTAGGACGGTGAGGCGGCCGGGTCGAGGCCGCGGGTGATGTAGTCGTCGCGCTGCGGCATCCAGATCTCGAGGAGGCGGCCGAGCTCGCCGATGGGATCCTCATCGGCCCAGTCCACGCGCAGGTCGGTGACCCGCCAGCCGGCGTTGCCGACGACGGCGAGGCCGGCCGAGTGGACCGGTCCGGCTTCGCCGCCGGCGGCCATCGCGGCGGTGAAGCCGGCGAAGAGACGTTCCTCGATCCGGCCGGTGGCGTTCAGCGCCGATTCGACGAAGGCGTCGAGGACCTCGAGGTTGGCGAGCATATTGCCCCCGGCCACGGCGTTCTTCTCGCACCGGGCGCCGAAGATCCCGAGCGCCTGCGCGCCCGAGTGGGCGGCGGTGTCGCCGTTGGCGTCGATGACGAGCAGCTGCCGGTAATCGATCGCCGTGGGGTCGGCCGCGGCGACGACGGAGTCGAGTGCGGCCTGGGCGGACTCGCCCGCCGTCATCTCGGCGAGGATCGCCCCGCCGAGGCGGGGGTCGGTGACGTTCTGCGAGTTGGCCCCGCCGACGCCGTCGGCGAGGTTGAGGCAGCGGGCGGACACCGCGGGTGAGGAGGAGGAGATCGCCGCGCCGAACTCGCCGGTGCCGGGATCGTGGAGGAGAAGGGAGAAGGTCATCGGTTCACCTCGGTGCCGGCGTTGGCCTCGGCGGACTGGTCGCTGATGACGGCGGTGGCGTCGATCTCGACGAGCCATTCGGGGCGCGCCAGGGCCTGGACGACGATGCCGGTGGAGACGGGGTAGACACCCTTGAGCCACTTGCCCATCGTCCGGTAGACGTCCTCGCGGTAGCGGGGGTCGATGATGTAGACGGTGACCTTGACGATGTCGGCGAGGCTGCTGCCGGCCTCCTCGAGGAGCATCTTGATGTTGGCCATCGCCTTCTCGGTCTGGGCGGTGACGTCGCCGATGCCCACGGACTCACGGGTATCGAGGTCCTGACCGATCTGTCCGCGCAGGTAGACGACCCCGCCCGCGACGACGGCCTGGCACAGGTCGTTGTCGAGGTTCTGCTCCGGGTAGGTCTCCTTGGTGTTGAACATTCTCAATCGGGTGTGCGTCGGTTCAGCCACGTGTGTCTCCTCTGCGAGTGATCTGGGACTCATCAGTCCCCCGCCTCCATTCTGGGAGCGATCGGAGTATCTGTGAAATAGCTATAATTAAGAGAGCACATCTGAAATTCAGATACCGCCAGGGTCTGGCCCTCAGATCCACGCTCGGCGGTCGGAGAAGCATTGGGCGAAGGAGCCGTTATGGCGCAACGATTCGCGATCACCCTCACGCAGCTGTCGTACTTCGTCGAGTGCGCGAAGACGCTGAATATGACGGCGGCGAGCCAGGAGCTGCACATCGCCCAGTCGGCGGTGTCGACGGCCATCAACCAGCTGGAGAAGTCACTGGGCGCCCCGCTGTTCGTCCGTCAGCACTCGAAGGGCCTCGTCCTCACCCCGGCCGGCGAGGAGCTGCTGCAGCAGGCCCGGCAGATCTTCGGCCTCATCACCGACACGGTCGAATCCATCCAGGCCGGTCAGAAGGAGGTCAGGGGGACGATCACCCTCGCCTGCTTCAAGACGCTCGCCCCGTTCCTCCTGCCGCAGCTGCTCGGGCGGCTGCAGGAGAAGTATCCCGAACTCACGGTCGACGTCATCGAGGGCGACCATGAGGAGGCGATGGGCGCGCTGCGCAGCGGCCGGGCCGAGATCGCGCTCAACTACGACCTGACGGAGACCGACGGCATCCACAGCGAGGTGGTCGGCGAAGTGCGGCCCCATGTCATCGTCCACACCGATCACCCGCTGGCTAGGCGGAGGAAGGTGGCGCTGGTCGAGCTCGCCGACGACCCCTTCGTCCTGCTCGACCTGCCCGACAGCCGGGAGTACTTCCTCAACATCCTCCGGGCGGCCGCGATCACGCCCCGGGTCAAGTACCGCAGCGCCGGCTACGAGACCGTCCGCTCGATGGTCGCGATGGGGCTCGGATTCTCGATCCTCAACCAGCGGCCCCGGATCAGCCAGACGTACACCGGGGCGCGGACGGCGATCCTCGAGATCTCCGACCCAGCCCCGAGCCTCCATGTCGCGATCTCCACGCTGGCACGGGGAGCGCAGACCGGGAAGGCGCGGGCGGTGACGGCGACGGTCAAGGAGATCCTCGCCGAGGCGGCGCAGCCGTGAGCGGGTCACACGCTCGTGCCGAATATGGTCGTTGGACGCGTCGAGGCTCGAGCTCTAGATGTGCCGAAACGATCGATCTGTGGCAGGTCCATCTGTTGAAGTGATGCCGTTGACCGTGAACAACTATTGGCCAGCCCCCTCGTCCATGCGGTTTGCTTGAAGAAGAGCGGGGAGAAACCCGCCCCACGAGCAATGAAGCAAGTGCCGCTCCCGCGGTCGGAGGAAGGGTGTCCATGTCGAAGAAGGATGCAGAAGTCGCCGAAGTCGTCATCATCGGCGGTGGCCAAGCCGGAATCGCCATGAGCGAGCACCTGCAGGAGCGGGGCGTGCCGCACGTCGTCCTGGAGAAGGACCGGGTCGCCGAGGCCTGGCGGACGAAGCGCTGGGACTCCCTCGTCGCCAACGGGCCGGCCTGGCACGACAAGTTCCCCACCCAGGACTTCGAGCACACGCATCCCGACGCCTTCGCGACCAAGGACGAGGTGGCCGACTACTTCCAGACCCTCGTCGAGCGCAGGGGACTGCCCGTGCGCACCGGGGTCAGCGTGACGACGGTGAGCGAACGGGCAGGAGCCCCGGGCTTCCGCGTCGAAACCGACGCCGGTGACATCGACGCCCGCTACGTCGTCGCGGCGACCGGCCCGTTCCAGAAGCCGAACATCCCCGCCGTCATTCCCGCCTCGGCGGGGCTGACCCAGATGCACTCGAGCTCCTACCGGAACCCGGCGCAGCTGGACGACGGAGCCGTGCTCGTCGTCGGCGCCGGCTCCTCTGGAGTCCAGATCGCGGCCGAGATCCAGAAGTCTGGCAGGAAGGTCTACCTCGCCGTCGGCCCGCACGACCGTCCGCCCCGCGCCTACCGCAACCGTGACTTCTGTTGGTGGCTCGGCGTCCTCGGCAAGTGGGACCTGGCCGCTCCGCCGGTCGGCGCCGACCATGTGACGATCGCCGTCAGCGGCGCCGAAGGCGGGCACACCGTCGACTTCCGGGACCTGGCCGCCTCCGGCATCACCCTCCTCGGCCGGGCCGAAGCCTATGCCGACGGCAAGCTCCAGGTCCGCGACGACCTCGCGACGAACATCGCCCGCGGCGACGAGAACTACCTGTCCCTGCTGCGCGAGGCCGACGAGTACGTCGAGCGCAACGGCCTCGACCTCCCGGAGGAGCCCGAGGCCCACCTGCTCGGTCCCGATCCGGACTGCGTGAGCAACCCGGTGCTCGAACTCGACCTCGCCGAGGCGAACGTGTCGACGGTGATCTGGGCGACCGGCTTCGGCGTCGACTACTCCTGGCTGCAGGTCGACGGGGTTCTCAACGAGCGCGGATGGCCCGTGCAGCAGCGCGGCGTGACCCCGGTTCCGGGACTGTACTTCCTCGGGCTGCCGTGGTTGTCCCGCCGCGGATCGAGCTTCATCTGGGGCGTCTGGCACGACGCGAAGTACCTCGCCGACCAGATCGAGATCCAGCGGATGTACCGCGACTACGCACCGAGCGAGCCTGCTGTCCTCGAGCCCGCGGGTCTTGCCGGAACCTGAGTCTTCATGGCCCTGAAGTCTGCTGGTTCACTGTCCCGCCTCCATCTGAAACGCAGTCAGTGACGATCCAGAACCCGTATAGGGCACTCGGGCTCCCCGTCGTTAGGCTCGGCACCATCGCGAGTTGCAGACACGGCACCACAGACACCCAGCAGTTTTCCCATTCAGCTCGGTGCACATCTAGTCACTCCGAAACGATGACGAGGAAGTCATGTCCGAATCCCAGACAGCCGGCTCTGCAGATACTGCTGGCCCCGACGACAAAATCAGTGCTGAGCCGAAGCTCAGGCAGCCGATCGGTCTGTTCACCCTTTCATCCATCGAGATGTGGGAACGATTCAGTTTCTACGGACTCCAGGTCATTCTCGCCTACTACATCTATTACTCCGCCGCAGACGGTGGACTGGGCTTGTCCGAAGGCGAGGCCCTTGCGATCGCAGGTGCCTATGGTGGCGCGGTCTACCTCCTTCAGCCGGTCGGCGCCTGGTTCGCCGACAGACTGGTGCCTGCTCGAACGATGGTCATGGCCGCTGCGGTCATCATCATGGCCGGTCACATCGTTCTCGCCACGGTTCCTGGGCTGCTCGGGCTTCTCGTCGGCCTCTGCCTCATCACAATCGGCACCGGAGCACTCACCCCCAACATATACGCGATGGTGGGAGCCCTCTACTCCGAACACTCTCCTCGACGTGATTCGGGCTTCGCGATCTTCTACACAGGGATCCTCATCGGAGCCCTCGTGGGGCCTATTGCTACCGGCTACCTGCAGACTGAGTTCGGATTCCACTACGGGTTCGGTGCCGCAGCCGTCGGAATGATCATCGGCCTCATCGTCTACGTTATCGGGCGTAGAACCGTTCCCGAGGCAGCGCGGACAGTCCCCAATCCGATCACCGTGTCCGGCCGATGGAAGGCGATCGCGTTCGGTGTCGCGGTTCTCGCTGTCGTCGCAGTGCTCATCAGCACCGGAGCGATCTCGACCGGGAATCTCAATAACTACGTTCTTGGCACAATCCTTATCGTCAGCGTCACCTATTTCATCGCCATGCTTCGCTCGAAGAAAGTGTTAGCCGGCGAGCACGAGAAGGTCAAAGCCTTCATCCCGATCTTCATCACGGGCGCGATCTTCTGGACGATGATCCTCCAACTCTTCACCACGTTCGCCGTCTACGCGGACACTCGCGTTCATCTCACCATCGGCAGCTATTCGATGCCGGCTGCCTACATCAGCACATTCGAGGTGGTCGCGGGCATCATCGCTGGTCCAATCATCGCGGCCTACGGACAGAAGCTCGCTGTTCGGAACGACCGGCGCGCACCGAGTTCGGCGTCGAAGTTGGCCCTTGGATTCATCCTGATGACGTCGACTTTTGCGCTCTTCGCGACCTTCTCGATGATCTTCACCGGCTCGGTCCCACTCATCGCGGTCATCATCGGGATGGTCGTCATGGGCATCACCGAAGTGATGTACGCCCCCATTGGCCTGTCCGTCACTGCGCAACTGTCGCCCAAAGCATTCACCGCGCAGATGATGGCACTATGGGGACTTACCACTGCGGCAGGAGCAAGTCTTTCCGGATTCATGGGGCAGCTCTACAGCAGCACAAATGACGTGTTCTTCTTCAGCCTCATGGCCGGGATCAGCCTGGTCACCGCCGTGTTCCTCTTCGGTTTGCGCAGGCCGCTGAATAGACTCGGCCTCCTCTGAATCATCCGAACCTCATCGGACCCTTCCCGACCACCTCAGGAGCGAACATGCCGAACGCAGATGTCGTTTACCTCGGCGGAACAATTCGAACTATGGATCCGGCTTCCCCGACCACGAACGCTGTTGCGGTCATCTCGGGGGCAATTGCCGCTGTCGGGACAGAAGCCTGCGAAGCGATCACCGGTCCCACCACCGAGGTTGTCGAACTGGAGAATCGTACGATGATCCCGGGATTTCACGATGCTCATGCCCATCCCGTTCTCGGCGGACTGAATCTCATGCAGTGCAACCTCGACGACATCCACGGGTTCAGGCCTTATCTCGATCGGATCGCGGCATATGGACATGAGCACCCGGACGAGGAGTGGATTCTAGGTTCCGGTTGGTATGGTGACGTCTTCGAGGGAGGGTTTCCTCATCGAAGAGATCTTGACTCTGTCATCGCCGATCGCCCGGCGGCATTCACAAGCCACGACGCCCACGGAACTTGGGTGAATTCCCGAGCTCTTGAACTTGCCGGCGTCACACGCGACACACCGGATCCTGATGGGGGTCGCATCGTCAGGGATTCAGAGGGTGAGCCTACCGGTCTGTTCCTGGAAAGCGCGGCGAAACTCGTATCCGATCTGTTCCCCGCCCCAACAGAGTCGGATGTGGAGCGAGCGCTGGTCAGCTCGCAGGAGTACTTTCATTCGCTCGGAATCGTCGGATGGCAGGATGCCGGCGTCGGTATACTTACAGGTTCCCCGCACGACACCTACCTTCCATACATCTCACTCGCGCGTGATGGACGCTTCTCGAGCAAGGTCACTGGGGCACTTTGGTGGGACCGGAATGTTCCCTACAGCGAACAGATCGAGACGATCAGAGAGCGGCGCGCCGAGGTCAAAGCACTCGACAGGAATCGCGCTGCAGGCGGCTTGCAGACGACGGTCGTCAAGATCATGCTCGACGGAGTCTGCGAGAATCTCACCGGGGCGCTCAAACGCTCCTATCGCGGCCACGACCACGAGCACGGTCTGCTGATGTTCACCGCCGACGAGCTGAATGAGATCGTCAGGGGTCTGGAGGACAACGATTTCGACATCCACATCCACGCGGTTGGCGACGAAGCTCTGAGGGTGGCAGTGGATGCGCTCACCCAAAGGGGCGGTGTCTCTTCAGATCGACGACATCAGATCGCTCACCTTGACATTGCTGATCCTGTGGATCTGGGACGCATGGCCGAGCAAGGTCTCATCGCCAACGTGCAACCATTATGGGCCAGGAAGGACTCGGTCCTGGTGGAGACCAAACTTCCGCTCTTACACGAGGATCAACAGTCCCACCACTTCATCTTCGGTTCGATGCGAGATGCCGGAGTGATACTCGCATTCGGCAGTGACTGGCCGGTTTCCAGCCCCGACCCAGTCTGGGGCTCTCACGTGGCAGTCAACCGCACAGCCCCACACCACGACCCGCACGGCCAAGACCTGATTGCTCAGACAGACCCTCTGCTCGCGGATGAAGCTCTCACGGTCGAAGAGGCGCTGCGTGCCTACACGCTCAACGCTGCCTATGCCAACGGGTATGACGATGTCTCCGGAAGCATCACACTTGGAAAGTCGGCAGATTTCGCGATCCTCGACCGAGATCCTTATGGTGTCGATCGGGCCGAAATCGGAGACATCATCGTCGACATGACAATCTCTGCAGGCAAGGTCGTGTATCAGCGGAGCTGAGCGAGTCAAGGCACTGGAACCGGAGTCTCAGCCCTTGACTACCAGCCCCAGCGCTCGGGCATAGTCCTCCTTGACGATGTCGAAGTGGGTCCATGTTTCCAGGGCCGCGACCGCATCGAGTGCGCGCAGCCGTTCGAGGACAGCAAGCACCTCGAGGGACGAGGGCCCGACGACCGTGGTGACGAAGTCATGTGCCCCGTGCGAGCGGGCGGCGAACTCGACCGAGCCGCAGTCGAGGATGAAGTCCCGCACCGGCCGTGGGTCGCCGGAGACGGTGATGCCGATTCCGGTGGCGAAGCGGTTGGCCGAGAGGCCTCCGGACTTGATCGCGGCGATCCGGATGACCCCGGCGTCGATGAGCCGACGCACTCGGCAGCGGACCGCCGAGGGTGACCGGTGGACCGCCTCGCCGAGGGCTCGGTAACTGGCCCTCCCGTCACGCTGGAGGATGGCGATGAGCTCGCGGTCGAGGTCGTCGAGCACGATGTCCTCGCGCCTCGGGGCGACGAAGAACCCGCGAAGGACCTCGGCGTAGGTCGTCACGCGGATCCCGCGCACGCCGTCAACCGTCCGCACGGCGTCGAGGGTCGAGTGCAGGGCGGCCAAGCTCGCGTGCCGGGATTCGAAGACGAGCGGCCTCTCACCGCTGGCCATCGAGACGAACACGGCGTCTGAGAGTCGTGCCACAGCCTCGGCGACGGGACGGACCGGCCCGTCGACACTGACCATGGAGTGGGTGAGGACGTGGTGCCCGGCGAATCCGGGGTCAAGGGCCGCCACGACCCGCAGCCCGTTCCGCTCCGTGAGCATCTGCAGTCGTTCCGCGATGACATGACGAGAGACGCCGTGGGCGCGGGCGAGATCGAGCACGCTCGTGCGGCCGTCCCGCTGCAGGGCGCGGATGATCTCCGCATCGAGTCGAGTTTGCTCGGATTGACGCATGAGGCCTCCATCTGTGCGGTGTGAGGGCGAATGTATCACGTCGATCGACAGCGAATGGCGCTGGTTCTTTACAGATCAGCAGTGATGGGGTGGCCTCGACCGCTGCTCTGCCGGTGACACGCCACCCTGACCGGCCTATCATCGCAGCAGCGCCAGTCCGCCATGGCCCACCTGAGCAAAGGAGCTCACGATGACCACCCCCACCGCCCCCGAGCGTTCCCACCGCCGCGCGCTCAAGGCCGGCTTCGCCGCCTCGGTCGGCACGACGATCGAATGGTACGACTTCTACGTCTACGCCACGGCCGCGGCGATCGTCTTCCCCCGGGTCTTCTTCCCAGACGCGGAGCCGACCCTGGCCACACTCGCCTCCTTCGGCACCTATGCGGTCGCATTCTTCGTCCGGCCCCTGGGCGGAGTCATCTTCGGACACGTCGGTGACCGCCTCGGCCGCAAACCGGCGCTGACGATCACCCTGCTGCTCATGGGCGTGGCCACCGTCCTCGTCGGCTGTCTGCCCGGCTATGCGAGCATCGGCATCACCGCCCCCATCCTCCTCATCGTCCTGCGCATTGCGCAGGGACTGGCGGTCGGCGGCGAATGGGGCGGGGCCAGCCTGATGGCCGTCGAAAGCGCGCCTGCGAAGTTCAAGACCTTCTACGGCGGCTTCACCCAGCTGGGCAACCCGCTGGGCGCGCTCCTGTCCTCGGGCGCATTCTGGGTGCTGTCGCTGATGGGCGACGACGTGCTCTTCAGCTGGGGCTGGCGGGTGCCATTCCTCGCCAGCATCATCCTCATCGGGGTCGGCATCTGGGTGCGTCTGCGCATCGAGGAGACGCCGGTGTTCGAGAAACTCGGCGGCCCCGGCGCCGGCGAGCCCACCACCACCCCGATCCTCCACGCGCTGCGCTTCAACTGGTACCCGATCCTCCTCGGCTTCGGGATGGTCGCCATCGCCTCTGGCGGGTACTACCTCGCCACCGCCTACGTCCAGTCCTACGCCACCAGCGAGGAGATCGGACTGGCCGCCTCGGTGATCCTCGGCGCGATGACCATCGCCTCCTTCCTCGAAGCCCTCGTCACACTGCCACTGGCCTGGCTCGGCGACAGATGGGGCGGGAAGATGATGATGTACCTCGGCGTCGGACTGTCGTTCCTCTGCTCGATCCCGCTCGTCCTCTCGATCGAGGCCCACAGCGTCGCCCTCATCTACATTCTCGTCTGCGCGATCCGGGTGACGATGAGCGCCACCTGGGCGCCCCTGTCGGCCCTGATGTCGCAGATGTACCGACCCCAGGCCCGTTACACCTCCATGTCCCTGGCCTACGGAGTCGGCGCTGCGGTGTGGGGTGGACTGTCCCCGATCGCCGCGACCAGCCTCCAAGCGGGCACCGGCACGGTGTGGTCGGTCATCGGGCTCTTCGCCTTCCTCTCCGTCGTCGCCTGGGTCTCCACGGCACTCGCCCCGCAGCACAGCGACGACGACAGCCGCTGAAGCCCGCACGTCCACCCTCACCACCCCGACCGAGGAGAACATCACATGAGAGCACTCGCGACCTTCGACGACCGCGACTCCATCCCCACGATCGTCACCGCCGCGACGATCCGCACCGTCGACCCCGACACCCCCACAGCCGAGGCCATGCTCATCGCCGGAGGACGGATCCTCAGCGTGGGGTCCTTGGCCACCGCCGAGGCGACCGCCGCCGAGCATCGGCTCGACCCTGACCGTGTCGACTTCCCGGACGCGACGATCGTGCCTGGGTTCGTCGATCCCCACGCCCACCCGCTCATGTACGGCCAACTGCTCACCTGGATCGACGTCGGCCCGGACAAGGCGGCATCGATCCCGGAGATCGTCGACCTGCTCAGGGCAGGAGCGGCGAAGCTGCCCGCCGGCGTGCCGATCCGCGGCTACGGCTACGAGCAGCGCAACCTCGCCGAACGCCGCCATCCGACGCGGCATGAGCTCGACGCCGTCGCGTCCGACCGCGAGGTCTACATCATGAACGCCTCCGGGCACGGCGGCGTGGTCAACACCTTCACCCTCGACAAGTACGGGATCACCCGCGACACACCCAACCCCGAAGGCGGAGAGTTCTTCCGGGATGCGGAGGGGGAGCTGACAGGGGAGCTCTCCGACGCCGCGTGCAATGCGCTGACCGGGCTCCATGGAGTGAAGATCGGTCATCACGGGCCGAACTTCCACCTCGGCGACGAACCTGCCGAGCACCAGCGCCAGCTCGACCTCGTCCAACGCGAGTTCCTCGCCGGGGGCGTCACGGCACTCGGCGATGCCCAGGTCTCGAAGCGGGAATTCGCCGCATACCTCGAGCTCGTCGACCGCGGGCAGTTGAATCTGCGGGTGTCGTTGTACTTCCTCTCCCACCTCCTCGACTCGGTGCTCGAACTCGGGCTGACCGGGCCCTTCGGCAACGCGTTCCTCTCCGCTGCCGGCATCAAGCTCTACGCCGACGGGACCCTGGGCGGCTGGACCGCCTACTTCCCCGAAGGGTATGTCGGCGACCCCTGCCGCACGGGCCAGCTCTACCATTCGCCCGAGGAGTACTCGGAACTTGTCCACCGGGCCCATGCGGCGGGACTGCAGACGGCGACCCATGCCCAGTCGCCGACGGCGATCCGGATGGTCGTCGACGCGATCGAGGCGGCACTGTCCGACCGTCCTGATCCCGACGCCCGCCACCGCATCGAGCACTGCGGACTGCCGGACCCGGCCGACATCGAGCGGATGGCGCGACTGGGAATCCGCCCGGTCAACCAGACCCAGCACTACTACAACTGGGGCGAAGGGGTCGAGCAGGCCATCGGCACCCCGGGGGAGCGGTTCAATCCGCTCGGCGAGTTCCTCGCCGCCGGGGTGCCGACGACCCTGTCCTCGGATGCGCCGGTGGCGGAGCCGCGCCCGCTCGAGGCGATCCAGACCGCCGTCACGCGAGTGACGAGGCGTGGTCATCAGCTGGGCCCCGATTCGCTGCGGATCTCCGCCGAGGCAGCTCTTCGCGCCCACACCCTCGAAGGGGCGATCACCCTGGGCCGGGAGCGGGAGTTCGGGTCGCTGACCGTGGGCAAACGCGCCGACTTCGCCGTCCTCGGGGCCGACCCGCTGGAGACGCCCGGACCGGAGATCGCGGCGATCCCCGTGCTCGAGACCTGGGTCGACGGGACGCGCCGGTTCGGCGGGTCATCAGAGTCGCAGGCGGGGAAGTGAGCGTGGGCGAGAAGGGCACAGCCTCCTCGGCGAAGGAGACCGCCCGGGAGTGGATCGAGGCCCACCTCGGCGACCTCCTCGATTGGCACACCCACATCTGGGAGCTCGCGGAACCGGCATGGAGGGAGTACGACTCCCAGGCCTGGTACGTCCATCGCCTGCGGGCCGAAGGCTTCGAGGTCGAGGACGGCTCGGCCGGCATGCCCACCGCATTCAGCGCCCGGTGGACAAACGGGGACGGCCCGGCTCTGCTCACCTACGCCGAATACGATGCCGTGCCCGGCAACAGCCAAGCCGCGACGACGCGCGAGGAACCGCGGGAAGGACTCTCACGTTTCGCGCCCGGGCATACCGACCCGCATTCAGCGCTGGGGATCTCGACCCTGGCGGGACTGCTCGCGACCAAGCACGCGATGGAGATGCACGGGATCACCGGCACGCTGCTCTACACGGGAGAGCCGGCGGAGAAGATGCACGGCTCGAAGGTCGTCCACGGTCTGCGCGGCTACTACGACGACGCCGATGCGATCGTGTCCTTCCACCCCTTCTACATGCTGCCGCTGTGCAACACCGCGCGCTGGGACACCCAATGCGGGGCGTATTACAGCAAGGTCTACTCCTTCATCTGTGATACCCCGGAGACCTGGCAGCACTCGACCGCGGACCCGCATTCGCCCATCCCAGCCTCCCACTCGGCGGCTCGCGCGCCGGGGGCGAACCTGGCGCTGACCCAGATGTACACCTCGTCGCGGGCGATGCTCGACTCGATGCTGCCTACCACCGGCGGCTGGAGCTTCTCCGACGCGATCCTCACCGACGGTCAGGCGACGGCGGACAACCTGCCCCAGCGGATCGCGCGAATCCAGTTCTCCTGGCGCACCCCTGACATCGAGATGGCCGAGCACATCCTCGCCGTCCTCGACCGCAACGCCGAGGCTGCCGCGATGATGGGCCACTGCACAGTCGAGGAGCGGTGGATCGCCCGCAGCCGCCCGGGACGGACGAATCATGCGCTTGCTTCGGTGCTCTTCGACAACCTCGTCGAGGTGGGGCCGCCTCACTACGGGGCAGACGCGGTCGCGCGTGCCCAGGAGATCCAGCGGTCGCTGGGGCTTGAGGCCGGCGATCATCCATTCCTCCCCGAGACCGAGCAGCTCATCACCCCGCAGGAGGCCGAGCGTTTGCTGCGTGAGCAGATGCCGGCGTGGCAGCGGAACTGGACGAGCGACGACTACGTCGAGATGAGCCACTACGCACCGCTCGTCCGGTTCTATGTCGCTCGCCCGGCACTGAGCCCCGTACCTGGGGCAGGACCGTATCCGGCGTGGGTGATGAACGCGCTGGGCGGGATGCCGGAGACGATCGCTCCCACGATCGTCACCGCCGGAAAGACGGTGGCCGGAATCTTCCTCGACCTGCTCACCCGGCCCGACGTCCTCGCCGAGGCGCAGGCGGAGTTCGAGTCCCGGGTCGCCGCCGAGCCGATGCCGCCGCTGCTGCCGCCGGACTTCGAGCCGCCCATCGACCTGCCCTGGCCGGACTACCGGGTGGATCGGGGGAGCGGAGCGCGGCGATGGTGAGTGGGCGAGCTCAAGCCTTTTACTTCGCGCATTGAGGTCATTCTGGTCCGGTGAATCGCTGTTGCGGCCGACCAGAATGACCTCGATCCATGCACTCAAATGGGGAGTAGGGTGTGGGTGTGAGCGCAAGCTGTCGAATGGACAATTGCAGCGGACTGAGGTTGTGGAATGTTCGAGCCTTCGATTCGGCGGACCGGCGAGATCGCTCGGTTTCTGGCCGATGCCATTGTTGACAACAGGTGCTTCCCTGCTGGAATGTCCTCGAGGAAGTGATGCCGGCATGAGTTCAGCAGACCAGCCGCACCGACAATTCGTCGCGAAACCTCGACGAGCTCGCCACCTCTCCAGCAGTTTTGACGATGCCCACATCCGCGCCGAACTTATTCGGATCCTTCATCGAACGCAGAAAATTGCCGAAAGCGACCAGGATGTCTTCGTTGAAGGGTCTCCGTTTCACGACGTCGCGAGCATGGTGATGATCCGCTTGACCTCCTTGTCAGAGAAGACCGAATTCGGGCCATGGGCGCAGGTGCTGACACCCGGCGAACTTGCCGCGATCCGTTCGATCGGGAATGTCGCGTTGCATCCTGAATGCGCTGTATTGGATGACGATCTGCTCTGGGATGCAGTCACCGTCCGAGTTCCCGAGATCATCGATCGGCTGCTTCGCCCCTGACAGGGTCCCCCCTTACCCCTCGAACAGCCCCCGGATGTCCTCGGCCGAGACCGCCTCGCTGAACTTCTGCCCGTCATTCATCAACGCGTCGAAGAGCTCGGACTTCTTCCGCTGGAGGGCGAGGACCTTCTCCTCGATCGTGCCCTCGGCGACGTAGCGGTAGACCATGACGTTCTTCGTCTGCCCGATCCGGTGGGCCCGGTCGATCGCCTGATTCTCGGCGGCCGGGTTCCACCACGGGTCCATGAGGA